>SSEX01000118.1 GCA_008015085.1 Tolumonas sp.
GAGCTGTGGCGGTGCGCCAATTGAGATCATCCGGCAGTATATTGAGCAGCAACAAACTCCGGCGTAGCCCTCAGAACGGCTTCGCCGTTGCGCTATTCATCCTCGCCCTGAACGGCGAGGTTTTCCGCGCTATCCGATAAACATGCCCTGTGAGGTACTTTCGAAAAATAACGACATCAGATCGCATTTCAGATCGCAGGGTAGAGCAATATTATTGGGCTCCGGAGTCACCGGAATGGAAGTCGTTGGAATATTGTTCAGAGCAGAACTGGGATGAGATAACGGCTCACGGATAACCTGATGCGTATTAGAAGCTTTAAGCCAGACCTGCACACTGTCTCTTAGCCTTAACCATTGATTGATATGCTCTCTTAATTGCTCCGCTTCAATATCCGCAGGTAAGATTTCATCGACAAGCTTGCGTTGTTCCGCAGGTATTTCAGGGTGGTTTCGGTCACACAGTAGCAACACAGGTGGCGAATCCGGCTGCACGTTTTTTCGCCACTCCTCCAGCCATTTCCGGTTCTCTTCCAGAGTGACTTCGTCGAAGAAATAGAGATCGATGTTCTGGTGCTCATCGTCTGACGGCAATACCGTATGGACATGGTAATACCGGCTGAGCAAGGCATACAGCCATTGCTGACGGGAGGAATCAGCGATAATGATTACGGCATCAGGATTATCGGGCATTATCCGTTTTCTCCGAAAAAACAATAACTATATTGTACTTAGATTAAATATAACCCACGGAATGAGTTCTCGCTGTTGCGAGCTGTTTCACTGAAAAAAACATCTGTATTCATACGACGGGTTATTTTTTAATTCAAATGAACTATAATGAGATCATCCCTCCGATGCGCCGCCTATTGACGGCAGAGGTGCCTCATGGGTACATCCTCATTCTTACGCCGCAGCGGGTTATTCCTGTTACTGTGTGGATTGGTTGCCAGCGCCGCAATATGGTATCTGCACCAGTCAGCAGATCTATCGTCTGATTTGCTGTACGGCAATGGCCGTTTAGAAGCCACGGAAGTTGATGTTGCCACCAAAATAGCCGGGAAGATCGCCTCCGTCATGGCAGATGAAGGCAATGATGTGGAAGCCGGTCACGTTATCGCACAGCTGGAAATTAACGATCTGCAGGCGCAATTACGGGTAGCGGAAGCACAGATCATTCAGGCACAACAAGGCGTTGACGAAGCCATCTCCGGCGTGGCCAGCGCGGAAAGTCAGTATCAACTGGCTAAACTCACGCTTGATCGCGCCAATCGGCTGATGAGTAAAAACTTTATCAGCAAAGACCAGTTGGATCAGGCAAGAAGTACTTTTCAGGTTACCAAGGCGAATCTGAATGCAGCACAAACGCGAGTTAAAGTAGCAAGCGCTGCGGTTAACAGCGCTAAAGCCAGCGCTGATGTCATCCGTACCACTCTGCGGGATGCCTCACTGACTGCACCGATTGCCGGACGGGTGCTCTATCGTCTGGCGGAGCCGGGCGAGGTGCTGGCTGCCGGCAGTAAAGTCGTGACCTTACTGAATATGCAGGATGTGTTCATGTCGGTTTACCTGTCAGCCGCCGATTCCGGTCAGCTCTCGGTAGGTAGCCAGGCCCGGATTGTACTGGATGCACTGCCAGAACCTATCCCCGCGCAGGTGGTTTATGTTGCACCTCACGCCCAATTTACACCCAAAGAAGTAGAAACCCGCAATGAACGGGAAAAGCTCATGTTCCGGGTGAAAATTAGAGTTGATCCTGACTGGCTGAAATCACATACAACCATTGCTAAACCGGGGATGCCGGGTGTCGCCTATATCCGCCGTTCAGCCGATAGCGCATGGCCAGCCCAGTTACCGCAGAGGTGAGCCATAATGATGACCTCTGTCGCACAGCTTACTGGTGTGAGTCTCACTTATAGTAAGGTTGGGGCTCTGACGGATATCAGCGTCGACATTCCCGCTGGTGGCATGGTGGGTTTGATTGGCCCGGATGGTGTCGGCAAATCATCGCTGCTGGCGTTGATTGCCGGTGCCCGTCAGATCCAGCAGGGACACATCGCAGTATTAGGTGCGGATATGGGTATCCGCCATGTACGTGAAGCCCTGCTGCCCCGGATTGCTTATATGCCGCAAGGGCTAGGACGCAATCTGTATCCCACGCTTTCGGTGAAAGAAAATGTCGATTTCTTTGCCCGTCTGTTTGGTATTGGTCATCGCTCCCGTGCTAAGCGCATCAATGAACTGTTAATTGCCACCGGATTAGCACCGTTTCATGATCGCCCAGCAGCCAAATTATCCGGCGGCATGAAGCAAAAACTCGGGCTTTGCTGCGCCCTGATCCATGACCCTGACTTACTGATCCTCGATGAACCCACCACTGGAGTGGACCCACTCTCCCGCCGCCAGTTTTGGGAACTGATCCAGCGCATCCGTCAGCGTCATCCGCAAATGACGGTACTGGTGGCCACCGCCTACATGGAAGAAGCTGAGCATTTTGACTGGCTGCTGGCGATGGATGCCGGCAAGATCATCGGATGCGGCTCAGCCCACGAATTAAAACAGCAGACACACAGTGCCACACTGGAAGAGGCGTTTATCCGACTGTTACCGGCCGAGCGGCAGCAAGGGCAGCAGACGCTGGTGATCCCTCCGAAAAATCCGGATCATCATCATCAACTCGCCATTGAAGCAAACCATCTGACCCAGCGATTCAGCGATTTTACGGCGGTCAATAATGTCAGTTTTGCCATCGAAAAAGGCGAAATTTTCGGTCTACTTGGTTCGAACGGTTGTGGCATAACCACAACCATGAAGATGCTGACCGGCCTGTTACCCCCGACTGAAGGCACAGCTCAGCTATTTGGTGCCCCCGTCGACAGCAACAATCTCGAAACCCGCCGCCAGGTGGGGTATATGTCTCAATCTTTTTCACTATATGGCGAGCTGACGGTATTACAGAATCTGCAGTTGCATGCCCAGCTGTTTCATCTGCCGGAAACACAGATTGCCGGGCGCGTTACCGAACTGCTGAGCCGCTTTGAGCTGACGCCTTACATCGATCAGCCTTCAGCTGCCTTGCCTCTTGGTATCCGCCAGCGGCTGTCGCTCGCGGTGGCCGTCGTGCATGAGCCTAAACTGCTGATCCTTGATGAACCGACTTCGGGTGTGGATCCGATTGCCCGCGATCAATTCTGGTCATTGCTGGTTGAACTTTCCCGCCAGCAGGGCGTCACTATTTTTATTTCTACCCATTTTATGAATGAAGCGGAACGCTGTGACCGCATCTCGCTGATGCACGCCGGGCAGGTGCTGGCGAGTGATACGCCAGAGGCGTTGCGGCTCCGTCAACAAGCCTCCACGCTGGAAGAAGCCTTCATTGCTTATCTGGAAGCCGCTACCGCTGAGAATGTTATCCCATCGTCTATCGATGTTCCCCCTGAGGCAAATAATGAAGATCAGCACAACCATCAGGCTCAGACACGGCGCCAGATCTTTAGTCTGCGTCGTTTGCTGGCCTATGCTTATCGCGAAGCACTGGAATTAAAACGCGATACGATCCGGCTGGCTTTTGCCCTGCTCGGCTCGGTACTGCTGATGTTCGTGCTCGGTAACGGTATATCAATGGATGTCGAAGATCTGCGTTTTGCCGTCCTGGATCAGGATCAGTCGCCAGAATCGCGGGACTATGTACAGAACATCGCCGGTTCCCGTTATTTCCTGCAGCAACAGGACATCCGCAGTGATAAGGAACTGGAACAACGCATCCGCAGCGGCGAACTGTCACTGGCACTCGAAATTCCCTCCGGATTTGGCCGTGATCTGCGTTTAAACCGACAGCCGGAAATAGCAGCATGGGTGGATGGTGCTCTGCCATACCGAGGTGAAATGACGCTCGGTTATGTGCAAGGGATGCATCAGCAATACCTGATCAACCGGATCACAGAGATGACCGGCACGACTCCACAATTGATGCCCACCGAAATGGCGACGCGTTATCGGTATAACCAGGATTTTCGTAGCATTTATGCGATGGTACCGGCCGTGATCCCCTTACTGCTGATCTTTATTCCCGCCATTCTGATGGCTTTGGGCGTGGTTCGTGAAAAAGAACTGGGCTCAATTACTAACCTCTATGTCACACCGGTGACACGTCTGGAATTTTTACTCGGTAAACAGCTGCCTTATATCCTGCTGGCAATGATCAGCTATCTGCTGCTGGTGATACAGGCGGTCTGGATGTTTGGTGTACCGATCAAAGGTAGCGTGCTCACGTTGACCTTAGGTGCGTTGCTGTATGTCATGACTACCACCGGGGTAGGGTTGGTCATTTCCACCTTTACCAAAACACAGATTGCCGCCCTGTTCGGTGCCGCCTTGCTGACCATGCTGCCCACCGTGCAGTTTTCCGGGTTAACAACCCCAGTAGGTTCATTGTCTGGCTTTGCTTATAGTCTGGGTCAATTATCCCCCGCCACTTACTTTCTGATTATCAGCCGGGGTGTGTTTACCAAAGCACTTGGATTGGCCGATCTGTATGAACCTCTGCTAAAACTGGCTCTATTTATTCCGGTACTGACCATGGTATCGCTCATTCTGCTGCCAAAGCAGGAAAGGTAGGTCGCAATGAACAGGCATTGCAGCAATATCTGGCGACTGGGGATCAAAGAATTACGCAGCCTGTGGGCTGACCGGGTTTTGCTGGTGCTGATTGTCTGGGCATTTACCGGCGGGATCTACAGTGCCGCCATCGGTGTTTCGCAGGAACTGCATCATGCCCCTGTCGCCATTGTCGATGAAGATGGCTCGCCGCTTTCTGTCCGGCTGGGCAAGGCTCTAACGCCGCCTTATTTTAATCCACCGCAACCTGTCACGCTGAACCAGATGGATGCCGCATTGGATCAGGGAAAATACTCGTTCGCTATCGTGATCCCGCCGCATTTTCAACGGGATTTTCAGGCAGGAAACAGACCAGCTATTCAGCTCAATATCGACGCCACGATCATGAGCCAGTCATTCATCGGTGCCAGTTATATTCAGCAGATCTTTGCTGCTGAACTCAATGAATATCTGACCGGCCAACGCGATAGCGGAACACTGCCAATTAAACTGATCAGTCGGGTGCGTTTTAACCCGAATCTGACCGGATACTGGTTCGGCGGAGTGATGGAGCTCATCAACAGCATCAACATGCTGACGATCATTCTGGTCGGTGCCGCTTTTATCCGCGAACGTGAGCACGGCACGCTGGAGCATCTGCTGGTAATGCCGTTAACCCCATTTGAAATCATGATGGCCAAAATCTGGGCCAACAGTCTGGCCGTGCTGATGGGCACGGTCGTGGCTCTAACCATCGTGATTCAGGGCATTCTGGCAGTACCGATTGCCGGATCGCTGCTGCTGTTTATCGGCGGAGCTGTGATTTATCTGTTTTCTGCCGCGTCCATCGGCATCTTTCTCGGTACCCTCGCCCGATCCATGCCGCAGCTGGGACTGCTGATCATCCTCACTATTGTTCCGCTGCAGTTACTTTCCGGCGGAGTGACACCGCGAGAAAGCATGCCAGAGCTGGTGCAAAACATCATGCTTGCTGCACCCACCACGTATTTTGTACGTCTGGCGCAGGCGATTTTGTACCGGGGCGCAGGCATTGATGTCGTCTGGCAAGATTTTATGGCCATGATCGGTATCGGCGCGCTGTTTTTTCTGGTCGCTCTGGCCCGTTTCCGTAAAGCCGTCACCCGGACCCAGCTCTGAGGAGGTCATAATGCCAACTACTGTCCTCACCGACCCGCGAAGTGAAGTAACCCGCCAGCGGCTAATTGATACCGGACTGGCACTTTTTGGCCTCTATGGATTTGATGGCGTAACAACGCGTCAGCTGGCTCAGGTAGCCCGGGTCAATCAGGCTGCAATCCCTTACCATTTTGGAGGAAAAGAAGGTGTTTATCTGGCAGTAGCGGAGCAAATTACAGCCCGTATTGCCCCGCAAATTCAGCGACTACAGAATGAGTTGGCGAACCGAATAGATAAGAAAACACCACAAGC
>SSEX01000030.1 GCA_008015085.1 Tolumonas sp.
CCAGATGAGACGAGGAATACCGACAACCCGTTTATCCATCAGAAACTCCTGCAGAAACGCACGAACTCCGGATGGAGTGGCTTCTGCGGGCGTCCCCAGATTTACCAGAATAATACCTTGCTTGTCTGCCATATTTTCCTCCCTTGCATAAAGTATAACGCCCGAACCATTTCTGGTACGGGCGTTATCTGTAAATCGATCAGATTGTTACAGCAATTAGCCTAACAATGCAGCCAGTTGTTTGCTGACTTCTGTAACCTGCTGGGTACCATCAATTTTGCTGTATTTGGTGTTACCCTGTTCAGCTTCATTTTTGTAATAGCCCACCAGAGGTTCAGTCTGCTGATGATAGATATCCAGACGTTTACGAACGGTGGTTTCTTCATCATCAGGACGAATAGACAGATCTTCACCGGTCACATCGTCTTTACCTTCTACTTTTGGCGGATTAAACACGACATGGTAAACACGGCCTGAACCAGCGTGAACACGGCGACCGCTCATGCGCTTAACGATTTCTTCATCCGGTACATCGAATTCCAGAACGTAATCGACATTGATACCCGCATCTTTCATCGCATCAGCTTGCGGAATGGTACGAGGGAAACCATCCAGCAGGAAACCGTTCTTGCAGTCTTCCTGTGCAACGCGTTCTTTGACCAGATTGATGATCAGTTCATCAGAAACCAGTTGACCCGCATCCATCACTGCTTTCGCTTGCAGCCCCAGTGCAGTGCCCGCTTTGATCGCAGCACGCAGCATATCCCCGGTAGAAATTTGTGGGATACCATATTTATCCATCAGGAACTGTGCCTGAGTGCCCTTCCCTGCGCCTGGTGCGCCTAGCAGAATGATACGCATATCTATTTTAGCCTCTGTTTCAGATAACCTTGCATAAGGCGCAAAAACTACACTCTTTCGCGCTTTTCCTCAACCTTTTCACCAAAAAACAAAGCCGTGCAGAGCACGGCTTTGGCATATTAGAACGATTTAAATCAGCCCAGTAACAAACGGTTCATGCGAGCAACAAAGCTGGCAGGGTCGGTCAGGCCACCCTGTTCAGTCAGCTGAGCCTGTTCCTGCAACAGCATCGCCCACTCTTTGAAGCGTTCCTCATCCTGTACATCGGCAATGTGACGGATCAGCGCATGCTCAGGGTTTACCTCCAGAATATACTTCTGCTCCGGAACAGGCTGGCCAGCCGCCTTCATCAGCTTCATCATCTGACTGCTCATACCATGAGCATCGGTCACAGCACACACTGGCGTTTCGGTCAGACGATGTGATACACGAACATCCTGCACTTCGCTGCCCAGAGCCGATTTCAAACGCTCAATCAACCCAGCATTGGCTTTAGTTGCCTCTTCCTGCTGCTTGCGGCTTTCTTCATCTTCCAGATCGCCCAGCTCCAGATCACCACTGGTAACAGAAATCAGTTTCTTACCATCGAACTCAGACAGATGGTTCATCAGCCATTCGTCAATACGCTCCCACATCAGCAGCACTTCAACGCCTTTCTTGCGCAACAGTTCCAGATGTGGGCTGTTTTTCGCTGCCGCATAGCTGTCTGCGATGATGTAGTAGATCTTGCTCTGACCTTCTTTCATGCGGGCAACATAATCGGTCAGACTGACGGTCTGTGCATTGCTCTCATTGTGCGTGGAAGCAAAGCGCAGCAGCTTAGCAATATCTTCACGGTGCGCATAATCTTCTGCCGGACCTTCCTTCAGCACGTTGCCAAATTCGCCCCAGAATTTCTGATACTTCTCAGCATCATCTTTCGCCATTTTATCCAGCATGCTCAGCACACGCTTGGTACAGGCTTTACGCAATTGTGACGTGATCTTGTTATCCTGCAGAATCTCACGAGATACGTTCAGAGGCAGATCGTTGGAATCCAGCACGCCTTTGACAAAACGCAAGTAAGTCGGCATGAACTGCTCAGCGTCATCCATGATAAATACACGCTGTACATACAGTTTCAGTCCATGCTTCTGCTCACGGTTCCACATATCCCACGGAGCTCGAGCCGGAATGTAAAGCAGGCTGGTATATTCCATGTTGCCTTCGACACGATTGTGCGCCCAGGTCAGCGGCTCTTCATAATCATGAGATACGTGCTTGTAGAATTCTTTATATTCTTCTTCTTTGATCTCTTTAGCGGAACGAGTCCAGAGTGCAGTGGCCCGGTTTACCTGTTCCCAACTGCCTTCAGTTGCAGGCTTATCTTCACCTTCTGCCGCTTCCGGTGCTTTCCACAGTTCCACTGGAATGCTGATATGGTCTGAATATTTACCAATCACAGAACGCAGACGCCAGTCATCGAGGAACTCTTTTTCGTCTTCGCGCAGATGCAGGATCACGTCTGTACCGCGACCTTCTTTTGTGACATCAGCGACAGTAAAGCTACCATCACCGGTGGATTCCCAGCGTACAGCGCGATCAGACGATTCACCTGCTACACGGCTGATCACGGTCACTTTGTCTGCCACGATAAAAGCAGAATAGAAACCAACACCGAACTGACCAATCAGCTGCGAGTCTTTTGCCTGATCGCCGCTCAGGTTCTGGAAGAAATCTTTGGTGCCGGAACGAGCAATCGTCCCCAGATGCTGGATAGCATCATCGCGGGTCATACCGATACCATTATCGGAAATGGTTAGGGTACGTTGATCTTTGTCGATCAACAGACGCACTCGTAACTGGCCATCATTTTCGTATAACGCCGCATCTGACAGTGCTTTAAAACGTAATTTATCCGCAGCATCGGCGGCGTTAGAGATCAGTTCACGCAGGAAAACCTCTTTGTTGGAATAGAGGCTGTGCGCCATCAGGTTCAACAGTTGTTTTACTTCAGTCTGAAACCCATGGGTTTCCATATGAACAGTTTCGGTCATCTTGCTTTCCTTGATTTACGGAGAAGTTCTTATACAGAAAGCAAGATGGGGATGATTAGTGCGTTTTCAAGTACAAAACAAAAGGGAAAGTTACTCTAAAGGACGACGTCCACTCAGTGAATGCGATAATGTCGTGCCATCCACCAGCTCCAGTTCACCACCAACTGGCACGCCATGCGCTATCCGAGTAACCTTGATCTGATGCTGTTTAGCCATGCTAGCGATATAAAATGCTGTTGCATCGCCTTCAATGGTCGGATTAGTCGCCATGATCACTTCCTGCCAGTCACCGGATTGCAGCAGTTTCTCCAGCTGATCTAGCCCCAGCTCTTTCGGTCCGATACCATCCAGTGGAGAAAGATGTCCCATCAGGACAAAATAACGACCTGAGTAGAGATGAGTTTGCTCAATAGCGGCAACATCTGCCGGTGTTTCCACAATACAAAGCTGGCCGTTTTCCGCCCGTTTAGGGTTCGAGCAAATGTCACACAGGGTGTTTTCGGTGAAAGTGCGGCAATGCTGGCAGTGTCCGATTTCGGTTAATGCTTTCTGCAAAGTTTGGCCAAGCTGTAAACCACGTTTTCGTTCACGCTCAAGTAGCTGAAATGCCATACGCTGCGCTGATTTCGGACCAACACCTGGTAAAATTTGTAGCTCACGGATCAGGGAATCCAGTAGCGGGCTGAACTTCATGACTTATATCCGATTAGTTAAAAATAAAACAGGCCGCAGCTTAACACCACGGCCTGTCATATACGAATGCTCGTCTCGCTGAGATCAGAATGGCATCTTAAAGCCTGGAGGTAATTGCATACCACCGGTGATTTCAGCCATTTTGGCTTTATTCTGCTCTTCTGCACGGCGCACTGCGTCGTTAAATGCAGCGGCAATCAGATCTTCCAGCATTTCCTGGTCATCATCCTGCAGCAGACTTGGATCAATCGCTACACGGCGTACATTATGACTGCCGGTAATTGTGATTTTCACCATGCCAGCACCTGACTCGCCGGTGACTTCCATTTTGGCAACTTCTTCCTGCATTTTTTGCATGCGCTCTTGCATCATTTGCGCCTGCTTCATCAGATTGCCCATTCCGCCTTTACCGAACATGTTTCCTCACTCAATTCAATTGGGTTGTGTTACTGTCCGCTTCATTCAGAAGCGGCGGTATTTGTTTTCAATGGCTGAATACTACCATCATCCAGCGTTGCGCCAAACCGTTGCTGCAAAAACTGCACATTCGGGTCAGCCAGCAATAATTGTTCTGCATCCTGTTGTAAACGAACACGCTCCTGCTGCTCAATTTCCGCCGGGCAAGCCTGCGACAATTGCCCGACAGGTTCCAGCTGCAAATTAATGGTCTGAGACAGCGACGCTGATAACGCTTCAGCAAGCTCCTGCACCATGCGAGCCTGCGTCAGATGGCGATACTCATTACGGATCTGCAAATGCCATAGCCCGTCTTGCTTTGACGTAATCACTGCATGCATCGCAAGCTGACGCACCCGGCCACCAACAGGCAATTGTGCAACAAGTTGCGCCCAGCCATCATTGCTACGCGCCAATAATTCATTACTGCGCCAGACAGCATCATCATCTTCATCCACTTCTGGTAATTTGGCTGACAAATTTTCTGACGGTACCGTAGCTACAGCAGGAGTCGGCACCGTTTTTATTTGTGGTTTCGATAATGATTCCGATGATGAATGAGGTAAAAAAGCCTCCTGATCCTGATAGGCATCCAGCGGAGGGAGTTCCCATGGCGGCAAATCATCATTGGACGACACTCTTTCTGTGACAGCCGACTGTTGAGGTGCCACTGTTGCCGGAACCGGACGAACAGATTCAGCTGGTTTTACTAATTCAGATTGAATAGTTTGTGGCTGACGAACTGGGGCGACAGGAATATGACTTTCAGTCTGATTTTCTGCCTGCTGACGACGGCTGCGCAGCTGATTTCGCAGACGAAGCACATCCTGTACCCCTGAGTTTTGCGTTTCAGACTCGGTAGCTGCAAAAGTGTCAGGAATGGAGTTATTAGCCACCGGAACAACCTGAGTAACATTAACTGTGGAGGCAGCAGCCACAGGAGCCTCTGTCTGCATTTGCTGCTCGGCCTGTGCAATAATTTCAGCCTGCTCTTGCATCAGCTTAGTCTGCATAGCTAAATCATCGTTCGGCAGATTTTCTACTACCGAAAAGTGGTCAGCCTCTGTTTTAACACTTGGCGGGAAAGCAGCCGTTTCAATGCCCACTATCACAGGCTGCTCAGCAACGATCGGTTTAGGCATCACGGGTGATGCAGGCCGTTTATTCTGTGCAGGCTCAATCTGAATGCTCTCTTTGGCACCCGGCGCAAACGCCAGCATCCGTAATAACGTCATTTCCAGCGCGCTACGCCCATCAGGTGCCAATGGCAACTCTTTACGGCCATTCAGTACTATTTGGTAATACAGCTGGATCTCTTCCGGTGTAATCTGCTCAGCTAAACGTTGTATATCTTCCGCATCATCAGTATTAGGCTCAGTCTGCTGTCCTAATAACTGCCACATAGCACAGCGGTGCAATAGACTAGCTAATTCCACATGCAGCTGATCATAATCAGGGGATAGCTCTGCCAGCCCCCCAATCTGCTGCATCAATGCTGCCCCATCGCGAGCTGCCAGCAAAGATAAAAGCTGATACAGCTGACGGTGATCTAACGTGCCCAGCATTTGCTGAACTGTTTCCGCCTGCAGCAACCCATTACCATACGCAATTGCCTGATCACTCAGACTCAAAGCATCACGCATGCTGCCCTGTGCCGCCTTTGCCAGCAGACTCAATGCACTTGGCTCATAGCTCAGCTGTTCAGCCTGCAACACACGTTGAAGCTGCTCGGTGATTTGATCTCGGGTTAGTGCCTTTAAATGGAATTGCAGACAACGGGAAAGAATCGTAACCGGCAGCTTTTGCGGGTCCGTTGTCGCAAGCAGGAATTTCACATGTTCTGGCGGCTCTTCCAGCGTTTTCAGCAGCGCATTAAAACTATGCCGTGACAACATATGCACTTCGTCGATCAGATAGATCTTAAAG
>SSEX01000154.1 GCA_008015085.1 Tolumonas sp.
ACCAATATGAGGCAGGATCCCATCAAGACGACGGTGGTGCAGTGCTACGGCAATGCGAAGTAAGCGGATACAGCGCCAGATTGCCTGATCGTCATAGTTAGGAATAGGTGTAAATTCGTAAGCCTTAATAGCTTTACGGTGGAAACGAACCAGCGAAGCCAGTGCCTGTTGTTCTTCCTGATTGAAGCCGGGTAAATCAGAATTTTGCAGAATATAGGACGAATGGCGCTGAATAGCAGAAAAGTTGATTACCAACCCAACTTCATGCAGTGCGGCTGCCCAGCTAACCACAGGCCGCATCTGGTCGGGTGGTAGTAGCCAATCGGTTGCTACGGAGTCAAACAATGACAACGCAGTTTCTTTGATCCGGTTAGCCTGTTTCGTATCAATATGATACATATCCGCCAGCCCTTTGGCTGTTTGTTCCCGGATATCATGCTGTTCCTGGCGCGAAGCAAATTCATACAGTATACCTTCACGTAAAGCGCCGTCAGAATACTCCATGCGGTCGATCCCCAATCCCTGAAATAATGCGATCAAAATTGCAACGCCGGCAGCAATTACCGGGCGACGATCATCGGTTAGACCCGGTAAGTCTAGTTCAGCGATGTATTTTTGCTGCATCATCTGTTGCTTCAGATGTTCCAGTCCAGCCAGTGTTATTTGCCCATCACTTCCTGCGGCCAGCAATAATTCTTTCACGGTTTTGATCGTGCCCGAGCTGCCTAAGCACTGGTTCCAGCTCAGTGTTGTGAATTGCGTAAGAATGGGTTCCAGTTGATGCAATGCTTCAAAAATAGCCGCATTGAAATTCTTTTCTGACAACTTTCCATTACTGAAAAATTGTTTACTGAAGGTCACACAGCCCATTTTACGACTGGTTAGGGCCATTGGCTGATATTTTTCACCGATGATAAGCTCAGTGCTGCCACCACCAATATCAATAACCAGCATCCGCCCTTGAGTATGTTGTGTATGCGAAACGCCCTGATAAATCAGACGAGCTTCTTCCAGACCGGAAATGATCTCAATCGGGTGACCGAGCAGTTGTCTGGCTCGCTCAATGAAGTGTTGCGCATTATGCGCCACACGCAGAGTGTAGGTGCCGGTAACACGAATATCATCAGGATGGATGCTTTGCATTCTTTCAGCAAAAAGCGCGAGACAATCCAGCCCGCGCTTCATTGATTCCTCCGACAGATTTTTGTATTCGTCCATCCCCTCGGCCAGACGAACACGTTCTTTTAACCGATCAACAACCTGCAAGCGGCCATCAACAACCCGGGCGACCATCATGTGAAAACTATTTGACCCCAGATCGATAGCAGCAAGCATGTTATTCGGCATAAGTCGGTAACTCCAATCGTTGCAGGTATTCGTAAATCGATATTTGAGAACGGATTTTACGACGATTTCCACGCGGAACATAGTCGTTACGTTGATCTGCATCAATTACGCGGGCTTTCGTGGTATCACTGAACTGGATCTCCAGCAAATCAATGATCCGCTGTTTCAGGCGTTCATCATAGACTGGTGTGCCTACTTCAACTCGGTGATCCAGATTCCGTGTCATCCAGTCAGCCGAAGAGATAAATACTTTTGCGTTACCATTATTATGGAACATCATCACCCGCGGGTGTTCGAGGAAACGGTCAACAATACTGATGATGTGAATATTGTCGCTGATCCCATTAATGCCTGGCACCAAAGAACACATACCCCGCACGATCATGCGAATTTTAACTCCTGCCTGACTTGCAGCATAAAGACGCTGAACCATGCCGGCATCAACCAGATTATTGATTTTGATGGTGATTTCGGCGGGTAAACCTGCTTTGGCATTAGTCAGTTCATTATCAATCAGCCGATAAATATAACGACGTGAATTGATAGGAGAGACCAGCAAGTGATTGAACTTGATGCGGCGATACGGATGTTCAATAAACTCAAATACGTTATCGACTTCGGTCGCAATTTCCTGATTTCGGGTAAACAGGGAAAAGTCAGTATAAATTTTAGCCGTTTTTTCGTTAAAGTTGCCAGTACCGATATGCGCATAGCGCACATGCTCATCGCCTTCACGACGGGTGATCAGACAGAGTTTGGAGTGAATCTTCAGGCTATCCAGACCAAACAGAACCTTCACTCCGGCATCTTTCAGGCGATTTGCCCATTTGATATTTGCTGCCTCATCAAAGCGGGCCTGCAGTTCAACCACGACGGTCACTCGTTTACCGTTGTTTGCGGCATCAATCAAAGAGTCAACTACACGCGATTGGCTGGCGACACGGTAGATATTCATTTTGATTGAACTGACAGCCGGATCAAAAGACGCCTGTCTCAGCATCTCCGTCATGTATTTAAATTTGTGATAAGGGTAGTGGAGCAGAATATCCTGTTCCGATATAGCCTGAAATACCGTCTGATGGCGTTCAAAATCCTGACAGTCGAGCGCTGGTAGTTTGTAATTTTCCAGATAAGGCCGACCGACATTCGGGAAACCGATAAAGTCTTTAAAATTATGGTAACGACCGCCGGGCATAATGGAATCGTAATGACTCATTTCCAGCTTGCTGGTCAGAAACTGGACCATTGCATGCGGCATTTCACGGTCATAAGAGAAACGAACCGGCAGTGCTTTCAGTCGTTGCTTCAAACCTTCACTGGTTTTTTCCAGCAGGGTGAGATCCATCTGTGATGAAAGATCAAATTCAGCATCGCGGGTCATTTTGACGGAATAAGCGGCGATAGTGTCGTATTCAAAAAAGCCGCGAAAAATATCATCCAGACAGAGACGGATCACGTTATCCAGAATAATCAGCACTTTTTTGCCGCGATTACCATCTCCGGGTAACGGCACAAAGCGGGGGACATGCTCTGTTGGCACTTCAATCAGTGCATATTGGCCGTGATGGCCTTCTTTTTTCATTTTTACGGCAAGGTATGTGTATTGATCTTTAAGAAAACTAACCGGATCGCTGTCATTCGTCAGCAGGATAGGGCTGATATGACGCAAAACTTTTTCTTTAAAATAGATTCTGAGCCAAGCTTGCTGCTCGGGGCTGGTTTGTTCTTCGTTGATCAGAAAAATATTGTGTCTGGCCAAGGCCATCATCAGCTCGTGGTAGGTATTATCGAAGATAACTCCGAGCTCCATCACCCGATCCTGAATAAGATGCAATAAATCCTCAGCTTTAGGATCGCCACCATGCTCTTTATGGATCAATACCCGCCGTTTGACATCGGCAACCCGAACCTTAAAAAACTCATCCTGGTTATTAGAAAAAATCCCAAGAAACCGAACCCGCTCTATTAATGGTACGGTTTTATCCATTGCTTCCTGCAAGACACGACTGTTGAAAGAGAGCCAGCTAAGTTCTTTTTCAATCCACAATTTGTCACTACTCATGCCAATCCTCACCGCTTTTTATTATGTCTGCATTGCTTAGATAACAAGGTGTTGCATTCATAGTATATGTCAACAATATGACAAACTTGTGTCATCTACCATAAATCACCTTCATAAAAAGCGGATTTAGCTACACTAAATGCTGAATTACTGCAGAAATCTATTGGTTGTAACAAAACTGTCATCAGGCTTCCATAGAATGGCGAAACTCAGAAGTGGAGTTGAGGTCTTCATGTCAACAGAATCGATCAATATGACGATGGCGGGCAGCCGGAAACGGCGGGCTAAAGATCGTCTTGCCAGTATCGGCGTAACAACCGGGGGGATCCTGGTGCTGGTTGCGTTGCTGCTGATTTTTTTCTATCTACTGTATGTGGTGAAACCGATTTTTTCGGGAGCATCGCTGGAACCGGCTGTTTCCCTACAGGTGCCAGTTAAGGGGACGACAGCTATCTTGGGTACTGACGATCAGAACCAGGTTGGTTATCGTCTGAGTGCTGAGGGGCATGTCGACTTTTTTGCGCTGGATAAGGCTTCAGGCCACCCGGTTGGTGATGTACTGCTTCATCAGACAGTCGCTGATAATGTCACTTCGGTAGCCAGCACCGCAATGGGTAAACCGCAGATCATTTTTGGTCTGGCGAATGGTCAGGCGAAAGTGATCCAGCCCGAATTTGTTGCAACTTATCCGGAAGGTAAATCCCGGATGACGCAAGCGGCAATTAAGTATCCTCTTGGCGAAGCGCCTTTAGAGCTTGATCCGCAGGGGCATGCTATTACACATCTGGCATTTGAAGCAAAATCGGACAAACGGATTTTTGCATTTAATACTGATGCCGGTGTGCAATTACTTGTGCAGACCGGGGAAGAAAATTTCCTGTCTGGAGAAGTAGAGTGGCAGAGTCAGCATTATCGCTTACCGGAAATTACCGGCAAACTTGATCAGTTGATCCTGACACCGAATCTGGATGTGCTGTTGGTTCGTGTTGGCAACCTGCTTTCTATTTACAATATCGTCACACCAGAAAATATTACGCTGCGAGCTTCGCTGCAGGTCAATGCACAGCATGCCAATGTAACTAATATTTCGTTGCTTAGCGGTGCTTCGTCACTGTTGGTAGCTAATGATAATGGTGTTATCTCTCAATGGTTTGAAGTGTTAAGGGATGGATCTCGTAATTTCATGCAGGTGCGTGAATTTACTGCAGATCAATCAGTGCGGGATCTTGCGCCAGAACATAGCCGTAAAGGTTTTGCGACTTTATCAGGCGATAATCATGTAGAGCTGTTCTACACGACCAGCCATACTCGCCTGTATGCAGAAAATCTGGGTAGCGGAAAACTGGATGGCATCTCGCTGTCTCCGCGTAATTCTGCTTTGCTGGTACAGCAGGGAGATAATTTCCAGTTGTTCCACGTTGAAAACGAACACCCTGAAGTGAGCTGGGGCTCACTCTGGGGCAAAGTATGGTATGAGGGCTATCCTGAACCTCAGTTTGTATGGCAATCCACTTCTGCGTCTGATGATTTCGAACCAAAACTAAGCCTGGTGCCGCTGGCATTCGGTACGTTAAAAGCGGCGTTTTATGCCATGCTGTTTGCGGTACCGATCGCACTTGCTGGTGCCATCTATGCGGGTTATTTCATGTCGGCCGGTATGCGTACATTTGTGAAGCCAACGGTTGAAATCATGGCCGCATTACCGACAGTTATTCTGGGCTTTCTCGCTGGATTATGGCTGGCACCGGCAATAGAAGAAAATCTGCCTGGCATCGTGCTGATGCTGATCTCGTTACCTCTGGGGGTTTTGCTGGCAGGGATGGGCTGGAATTCGTTGCCACGTAAAACCAGAGAATTAATGCCTGAAGGCTGGCATGCGCTGGTTCTGGTGCCGGTGATTGTTGTGATTGGCTGGGGCTGTGTAGAACTGAGCCCAATCCTTGAGACACATTTCTTTGGTGGTAATGTCCGAGGCTTCATCACAAACGATCTGGGTATCCGTTTTGATCAGCGAAACTCTCTGGTTGTCGGTATTGCGATGGGTTTTGCGGTGATCCCGACTATCTTCTCTATTGCTGAAGATGCGGTGTTCTCTGTACCAAAACATCTGACACAAGGCTCGCTGGCACTGGGGGCAACACCTTGGCAGACGCTGAGTCGTGTCGTGATCCTGACGGCTAGTCCTGGGATTTTCTCCGCGGTCATGATGGGCTTAGGCCGTGCTGTAGGCGAAACCATGATTGTACTGATGGCCACGGGTAATACACCAATCATGAACATGAGTATTTTTGAAGGTTTGCGTACGCTGGCCGCGAATATCGCAGTAGAAATGCCAGAATCTGAAGTGGGCAGTTCACATTACCGCGTACTGTTCCTGGCAGCCTTTGTACTGTTCGTGTTTACGTTTATTTTCAACAGCATTGCCGAATACATCCGTCAACGTCTGCGTGATAAATACAGCTCCATGTAATCGGATCAAAGGACAAAAGCAGCATGAAAAAGTGGTTTAAATCAGGCTCTCCCTGGATCTGGATGACAGGCGGAGCAGTGAGTCTCAGTCTGGTTGCCGTTATCGGTCTGTTAATGCTGATTGGATGGCGTGGTTTGGTCTATTTTTGGCCTCACACTATTTATGAATGGCAGATTTCAGAAAATGGTAAGCAGGAAGTTATCATTGGTGAATTGTATGATGAAGAACTGGTTCCGAGTTCCCGTATCCGTGCAACGGGCGTGTCATTACCGGAAAATGTTGGCGAAGTACTCAACCGTTATCTGGTGAAAACTGGTAACCGTGAATTTGTACCGCTTGATTTCCGCTGGATCCTCGAAACAGACATCAAACAACGGACAGAACCGGCAGCACTGGCAATTCTGGAACGTACTACGAATGGCAATTTCTACGGCTATATTCAGCACTTAGTTGTGGATGGCAAGCCGTTGACTGACGATGTTCACAATGTATTACCAGAGCATCTGAAGCGTGTTCGTGCTCTCAACGAAGAAGCGGATGATCTGCAAAAAGGTGAGATTGGCTCAATCAACTATCAGCTGGAAAAAATGCGTTTAAAAGAGCGCAAATTGCAGATGAATAACGAGTGGACCGACACCGCGCAGAATGAATTTGCAACTCAGCGAGCAGAACTGGGTAAACAGTATCAGGTACTGGAAAAGCGTCTGTTTGAACTGCGTGAACAGGCCAATCATGACACGCTGGTAGTGAAAGATATGCGTGGTGTCGAGGTTAATATTCCTCTGACACAAGTGCTGGATGTTACCTGGCCAAATCAGATGAATCTGCTGCAGAAGATTGGGCACTGGTTCCACCAGATCGGTAAATTTGTCAGCGATGAACCTCGTGAGGCTAATACAGAGGGCGGCGTATTCCCGGCTATTTTTGGCACCGTATTCATGGTACTGCTGATGACGATTATCGTGACGCCGTTGGGGGTGGTTGCTGCAGTTTATCTGCATGAATACGCAGGTAAAAATGCGATGACCAGACTGATCCGCATTGCAGTCATCAACCTGGCAGGCGTGCCATCAATAGTATATGGCGTATTTGGCCTGGGCTTCTTTGTGTACATGGTGGGCGGTTCGCTGGATAAGATCTTCTATCCTGAAGCATCTCCAAACCCTGTTTTTGGTACACCGGGTGTGATCTGGTCCGCCTTGACGCTGGCGATCCTGACGCTGCCAGTTGTTATTGTCTCTACGGAAGAAGGCCTCTCCCGCATTCCAAGCTCAGTGAGACATGGTTCGCTGGCATTGGGTGCCACTAAGGCTGAGACCTTGTGGCGTATTGTGTTGCCGATGGCGAGCCCGGCGATCATGACCGGCCTGATCCTCGCAATTGCTCGTGCAGCTGGTGAAGTTGCGCCACTGATGCTGGTAGGGGCCGTGAAACTGGCTCCGACATTGCCAGTCGATGGAAACTTCCCGTATGTGCATGTCGAACGTAAATTCATGCACCTTGGCTTCCATATTTTTGACGTTGGTTTCCAGAGTCCGAACGTAGAAGCGGCGCGTCCGCTGGTGTATGCCACCTCGTTCCTGCTGGTCACCGTTATTGTTGGTCTGAACCTGACCGCAATCAGTATCCGTAACCATCTGCGTGAAAAATATCGCGCGCTGGATAACTAATTTACCGCCCTGGAATATCGGCTTTCCGGAGTAGAGGAAAATATGATTAATGTAAATCCGACAATCAGTAACAGTGAAGCTATTGACCTGATCAATTTGCCGGAAGAAAAAACGGCACTGGAAGTGAAAGGTCTGGATCTGTTTTATGGCAGCAAACAGGCACTGTTTAACGTCAGCATGAAGATCCCGAAAGGGCAGGTGACCGCATTTATCGGCCCGTCAGGGTGTGGTAAATCGACGCTGTTGCGTTGCATCAACCGCATGAATGATCTGGTGGAAACTTGCCGAATTGAAGGTGAAATCTTGCTGCATGGCCAGAATATTTATGACCGCAGTGTCGATGTGGCTGCTTTACGACGCCGTGTTGGTATGGTGTTTCAGCGCCCGAACCCGTTTCCCAAATCCATCTATGAAAACGTGGTGTATGGGTTACGCCTGCAAGGCATCAATGATCGCCGTCAGTTAGATGAGGCTGTTGAGCGGAGTCTGCGCGGCGCGGCAATCTGGGATGAAGTCAAAGATCGTTTGAATGACAACGCCTTTGGATTATCCGGTGGTCAGCAACAGCGTCTTGTTATTGCCCGTGCGATCGCCATTGAGCCGGAGGTGTTATTGCTCGACGAACCAACATCAGCACTTGACCCGATTTCAACGCTGACCATCGAAGAGCTGATTAACGAACTGAAGAGCAAATATACCGTTGTGATCGTAACGCATAATATGCAGCAGGCAGCTCGTGTATCTGATCAGACTGCCTTTATGTATATGGGTGAACTGATCGAATACTCTGATACCAACACCATCTTCACCAAACCGAAGATGAAGAAAACCGAAGACTACATCACAGGTCGTTACGGTTAATAGCCCGGGAGGTTAACGTGGAAGTGAACAAACATATTTCCGGTCAGTTTAATACCGAACTGGAATCAATTCGCAGTAGCGTGTTAGCCATGGGCGGCATGGTGGAGCAGCAACTGAGTAATGCACTGGAAGCCATTCATTCACAGGATGTCGAGCTGGCGCGTAACATCGTGGAAACTGATCTCAAAGTCAATGCGATGGAGATTGCTATTGACGAAGAATGTACCCGAATCATCGCCAAGCGTCAGCCTGCAGCGAGCGACCTGCGCTTAATCCTGATGATCTCCAAAACTGTCACCGATCTGGAGCGCATGGGTGATGTAGCCGATAAACTGGCTCGCATGGTATTGAAAAATGCTGGTCGTACCCAACCGCCATTAGTCTCACTCGACAGCATGGGCCGTCTGGCAATCAAAATGCTGCACGAAGCATTAGATGCATTTGCCCGTATGGATGTTGAAGCAGCAGTGCGTCTGTATCATGAAGACGACAAGATCGATCGCCAGTATGAATCGATTATTCGTGAGTTAATGACGTATATGATGGAAGATCCGCGAACGATACCTCAGGTGATGGATGTACTCTGGTGTGCCCGTTCAATAGAACGAATCGGTGACCGCTGCCAGCATATCAGCGACTACATCATCTACTGCGTTAAAGGCAAAGACGTACGCCATACCAAAATTGAAGATGTGAATTCTTTAGGCTAAATAACCATCTGGATTAGGGCGCTTTTTGCGCCCTAACATCTTTTACAGTTTACATAAATTAAAATAACCTCAACGAAGA
>SSEX01000009.1 GCA_008015085.1 Tolumonas sp.
ACATCATGAAAGCAATGCATCACTGGATAACACCAATCATAAACTTCAATGCAGCAGAGATCTGGCCATTACTACCAGGGCTGCGAGATCAATTCGTCATGACAGACGAATGGTACACCGGTCTGTTTGGTCTGCAGCAAGGCGAAGCTCTTGATGATGCTTACTGGGCCCAGTTGCTCGCTGTTCGTGCTGAGGTCAACAAGGCGCTGGAAGTGGCTCGTAACGACAAGCTGATCGGTAGCTCTCTGCAGGCCGAAGTTACGCTTTTCGCTAATGCCGAACTGGCCGATAAACTGAATCTGCTGGCGGATGAATTACGCTTTGTGCTGTTGACTTCTAAGGCAGTTGTACTGGTTGCTGATTCGCAGCCTGAAGGTGCATTGGTTACAGATGTAGCTGGTTTATGGCTGCAGGTTGCTGCCAGCGGTGCCACAAAATGTGAGCGTTGCTGGCATCATGTAGAGGATGTTGGTTCACACGAAGGTCATGGTGATATTTGTGGCCGTTGTGTCACTAACGTAGCCGGAGCAGGCGAAACTCGCCGGTTCGCATGATGAAGTTATTAACTGGGACAGGACTCCGCTGGCTATGGCTGGCGGTGTTCGCAATAGCATTGGATCAAGTTGCTAAGCTGAGCGTTATGCAGCAGATCCCTTACGGTCATGGTGTCTATGTCACGCCGTTTTTTAATCTGGTGCATGTCTATAACACCGGAGCAGCCTTCAGTTTTCTGGCGGATGCCGAAGGCTGGCAGCGCTGGTTGTTTAGTGGTCTGGCGGTGGTGATTTCAGGTGTTCTGGCCATTGCGATGGCCAAGGCACCGGCGAAATGCTCTCTGGCTAATCTGGCATACAGTTTAGTGATCGGTGGGGCAATAGGTAACCTGATTGACCGGCTAGTGTACGGTCATGTTGTCGACTTTCTCGATTTTCACTGGCAGGATGTCTATCACTTTGCGGCATTCAACGTGGCTGATATGGCGATCAGCTGTGGCGCTGCACTGATCATTCTGGATGGTTTTATTAAGAAACCGGCAGAGAAGTAACGAACAGTTAACATCTGCGATATGATAAGCCGGTATTTATACCGGCTTTTGTTTGTGCGCCGGGCATGGCGCGCAGCGCTATAACAGGCGCTGTCTGGTAACTGTGGTGGCTATCAGATGACTTGGAGGTGAAAGTCCTCTACACACCCGGCAAGGGGAAGTGTTAGCCAAACGGCGAGGGTGTTCACCGCGAGGTGAGATCTGAAGGAAGCCGAAGGCAAAATGCTGGCCTGACGAACAGGAAGCGGTTAAGGCGTTATTGCTGGGTAAGGTGGCAAACATCACTAAAGCCCAATACTTGCACGGAAAGCAATCACGTAAAGCCGACAGGTATAAGCAGGAAGGTCGCGCGAATTACCCCGGGAGATCTGCCATTCTGCCAATGTGCTACCGGCATCGGGAGATGTCGGGATGGGATGACAGAAGTCAGCCGAGACCGTAGTAGTGTCACCGAACCAACGACATGAAGGGTCGAACATGATTAACCGTGATTAGGACAGTCGTACTCGATGTTGATTGATGAAGCACAAGCGCAGAGGACTGCGGCCATAGACAGAGGAAGCGAACAGAATTCGCCGAAGCTGGATAATGGTGCTGAGATAAACACGGCGGCGACTGGGCGAACGAAAGCGGAAGCGTTGATAACCATCGATGCAGTGATAAACCGGGAAAACCTCATGCTGGCCTACCAGCGGGTGGTGGAAAACAAAGGGGCCGCAGGGGTTGATAACCTGAGTGTCACGGCGTTAAAACCCTGGCTACAACAACACTGGCCCAGTGTCAGGCAAGCGCTGATAGAAGGCCGCTATCTTCCCCAGAGGATACGCAAAGTGGACATCCCCAAACCCAATGGTGATGTCAGAACACTGGGTATCCCCACGGTGGTAGACCGACTTATTCAACAGGCGATAGCTCAAACACTCAGCCCGTATGTAGAACCGACCTTCTCAGAGTCCAGTTATGGCTTCAGACCGAACCGTAATGCATGGCAAGCGGTGCAACAGGCACAGCACTACATCCAGAGCGGCAAACGCTGGGTTGTAGACATGGATTTAGAGAAATTCTTTGACCGGGTCAACCACGACATTCTGATGTCGAGACTGGCCCGAGTTATCAAAGATGAACGACTACTGAAGCTTATCCGTCGTTATCTTGAGGCGGAGATGGTGAATGGGCAGGAGGTGACAAAGCGGAAGCAAGGAATGCCGCAAGGCGGCCCGTTGAGCCCGCTGTTATCGAATATACTGCTGGATGAACTGGATAAAGAGCTGGAAAAACGAGGCCACCGCTTCTGTCGTTACGCCGATGATTGCAACATTTATGTAAGCAGCCGGAAAGCAGGCGAACAGGTGCTGAGGTCAGTCAGTCACTTCCTTGAAAAGAGACTGAAACTTCAGGTAAATGGAGAGAAAAGTGCTGTAGCGAGGCCTTGGGAGCGGAAGTTTCTAGGGTATAGCTTTACATGGCACAAAGCCCCCCGGCTGAAGATATCGTCAAGCAGTGTGGGTAGACTGAAGGATAAAATCCGAAGTCTGACCACCGGGCACAGCACAAAATCAGTGGAAGCGACCATCAGGGAACTGACACCGGTGCTACGAGGTTGGATAAGTTACTTTCGCTGGACACAAATCAAAGGTGTGCTGGAAGAGCTGGACGGCTGGATAAGACGGAAACTGCGTTGTTTGCTGTGGCGACAATGGAAGCGACCGGAAAGCCGGGTCAGAATGCTGATGAAAGCGGGACTAGATAGAACCAGAGCGAAAATATCGGCCTACAACCAACACGGAGCATGGTGGAACGCGGGAGCCAGTCACATGAATCAGGCGTACCGGAAAAGGTGGTTTGAGAAGTTGGGATTGGTATCACTGCTGGAGTGTCATCAACAATTCCAGCGTTAACATGAACCGCCGTATGCGGAACCGCACGTACGGTGGTGTGAGAGGACGGCGGGAGTGATCCCGCCTCCTACTCGATTTAATCCTTCCAGAAAGAAGGAAAGAGCAAAACAGCGACCGTCAGAATCTCCAGACGGCCTAACATCATATCTATTGATAGGACCCATTTAGCTGCATCAGGTATCCCTGTGAAGTTACCCAGAGGGCCAATTTTTGCTCCCAGCCCTGGCCCCACGTTACCAACTGCGGTCACAGACCCACTGATTGCTTCCAGTGGTGTCATGTTTAGCATCCCCAGCAATATTGAACTGAGAATAATAACGGTCATATAACTCAGTACAAAAGCCACGATAGACCGAATGATCGCATCGTTAACTGGTCGCCCATTGTATTTTTGTGGAAATACACCGGATGGATGCATCAGCTGACGAGCCTGTTTTTGAAATAGTGCGCCAGCAATCTGGATGCGGAATAGTTTCATACCACCAGCAGTTGAACCGGAGCAGGCACCAGCCAGCATCAGGAAAATGAACAGGATGGTCGTCACATAGCTCCATGCTCCGAAATCAGTCAGACCAAATCCGGTAGTTGTCAGCACGGAGATGACATTGAAGGTCGTGATGCGCAGAGCGTCTTCAAAATCAAATACTTTGGCGTTCCAGAGCCATATACTCATCAGCAGGCTGACGCTGATTGTCAGCCAGAAAAATCCCCGAACCTGAGCATCCCGGAAAATCAGACCTTCCCGGCGACGAATACTTTGTACGTACAGAATAAAGGGCAGACCACCGAGAAACATAAAGCCACTCGCAATCCATTGTGCCTGCGGTGAAAATGCGCTCATTGAAGCATCTCTGGTTGAGAATCCGCCTGTACTGAGAGTGGTCATCGCATGATTGATGGCATCAAATAAAGACATGCCACTAAACCAGTAGCAGACTCCACAGATAAAACTCAGTGTCAGATAAACAATCAGAATATTCCGTGCAACATTAGACATGCGGGGGGAATCTTTTTCTGATCGATCGGATGACTCCATCTGAAAGAGTTTCATTCCGCCTACATTCAGATACGGAAGTACAGCTACGGCCAGAACGATAAATCCGATCCCTCCAAGCCATTGCAATAATGATCGCCATAGCAGGATCGCCGGAGGCATGTGTTCTAGCCCCTGCATGACGGTTGAACCTGTGGTCGTCAGGCCGGACATCGCTTCAAAGTAGGCATCGGTGAAGCTCAGCTTACTAAGCAGCAGAAAGGGCAAGGTTGCAAATGCACAACTCACCAGCCAGGTGAAGGTGGTCATGACAAACATATCCCGGACATTAAGTCGGAATGCTTGTTTATAGCCAAACCGGACAAATATCAGTGAGATAGTATGGGTTATCACTGCAGAGGCAAGAAATTCTGCTGTTCCGGCCGTGCCACTGAAAAAAGCCATCAGTAGGGGTAACCACATAAACAATGCCAGTTTTGACAGCGTGACGCCGATGACAAAGATAATTGATTTGAAATTAATCATATAACCTACAAGAAGAACGGACTTGGCTGGAATAGACGTTCAACCTCGGGGATATGTTTCTTATCAACTAAGAACATGACCACGTGGTCATCTTGTTGGATCACGGTTGAGTCATGAGCAATCAGAACCTCGTCTCCACGCACAATGGCGCCGATAGTGGCACCTGGCGGCAGCTTGAGTTCTCCGATGGCCCGGCCGACGACCTTGGATGTATGTTCATCTCCGTGAGCGATAGCTTCGATGGCTTCAGCCACACCGCGGCGCAAAGAATACACATTAGCGATATCTGCTCTGCGAACATGCGTCAGTAGTGCCGAGATAGTAGCCTGCTGAGGGGAAACCGCGATATCAATGGTACCGCCCTGAACCAGATCGACATAGGCTGCACGTTGTATTAACACGATAGCCTTACGGGCACCCAGTTTTTTAGCCAACATGGCTGACATGATGTTGGCTTCATCATCGTTCGTTACAGCAATAAACACATCAATCTGCTCGATATGCTCTTCCTGTAACAGTTCCTGATTGGCGGAGTCGCCACAGAATACGATGGTTTCCTCGAGCATTTCAGAGAGAACTTCGGCACGCTCAGGATTTTTTTCGATCAGTTTGACGCTGTAACGGCCTTCCAGCTGACGGGCCAGACCAGCACCTACGTTGCCACCGCCAACAATCATGATGCGGCGATAGGGGCTTTCGAGTCGTTGCAGTTCTGACATTACCGCCCGGATATGGCCGGATGCGGCAACGAAAAATACCTCATCATCCGCTTCAATAATGGTGGTGCCCTGTGGGCGGATGGATTTTCCCTGACGGAAAATAGCGGCCACACGGGTATCGATATTCGGCATATGTTCTTTTAGTGTTGCCAGCGCGTTACCGACCAGCGGTCCGCCATAATAGGCTTTCACTGCAACCAGACCTAACTTGCCACCAGCGAAATCAGCAACCTGCAATGCTCCTGGATACTCAATCAGTCGGCGCATATATTCGATAACCAGTTGTTCTGGTGAGATCAGATGGTCGATATGGAAAACTTCACCTTTGAACAGATTTTCCCGAGCTGAGAGATAGGAATGCGAACGGATGCGGGCTACTTTATTGGGTACGTTAAAGAGGGAATAAGCAATCTGACATGCCACCATATTACATTCGTCACTGCTGGTAACTGCGACCAACATATCTGCATCATCGGCTCCCGCTTCACGTAAGACGCTGGGATATGATCCCGGGCCGCAAACAATCCGCAGGTCATATTTATCCTGTAATTCACGGAGTCTCTCAGCATTGGTATCAATTAAGGTGATTTCGTTGTTTTCACCTACCAGATTTTCTGCCAGTGTTCCGCCGACCTGACCGGCACCGACAATGATTATTTTCATGCTGTAACCTGCTTAGCCAATTTGGCATAGAAAAATCCGTCCATATTCTGCTCTCCAGGACAAATCTGCCAGCCTGGTTGTTCAGGAGTATCCTGCACATTCAATGGAATATGGATTGCGTCTGGTGTTCTCTCTAAAAATGTTTTGATCTGCTGCCGGTTTTCATCTGTCAGTATGGAGCAGGTAGCATATAGTAAGGTCCCGCCCGGTTTTAGTTGCAGCCACATCGCATCCAGGATCTGTTTTTGCAGCTCAGCCAGCTCAGCAATATCTTCTGCTCGGCGTAACCATTTAATGTCAGGGTGCCGTCGGATCACGCCGGTAGCAGAACAGGGGGCATCTAATAAAATCCGATCAAATTGAGGGCCTTGCCACCAAGTGTCCGGTTTACTGGCATCTCCATGGATTAATGTTGCATCCAGCCGGATACGGGTCAGATTTTCTGCAACCCGCGATAAACGGGTTGCATCGCTATCAACGGCGACTAACTGCTTCAAATGCGGCTGCCTTTCCAGAATATGAGCTGTTTTTCCTCCTGGGGCAGCGCAGGCATCGAGAATAATATCTTCTGGCTGTGGATCTAACAGCCAGGCGGCATGCTGTGCGGCGGCATCCTGTACTGAACTCAGACCATCAGCAAAACCAGGTAACAAACTGACATCGCAGGCTTTTTCCAGCAGTAGCGCAGATGCACAAGAACCGTGCGGGGTGCTTTGAATACCGAGCTCAGCCAGTTGTTTCTGATAGTCATCCCGTGATGTTTTGCTGAGATTGATCCGCAGCCACATTGGTGGATATTCATTTCCTGCTTGTAGTACAGAGACATAACCATACTGGCAGGATTGTTTAATTTTTTTCAGCAGCCAGCGAGGATAGCTGAACCGAGTCGGTTCGTTTTTATCCGCAGCTTGCAGTAATGTCTCTTGCTGGCGTTGTGCATTACGCAGCACGCCGTTGATCATGCCCCGAAAGCTGTTACCGTTGAGTAAACCAACAGCATTTACCGTTTCGGCTAATACAGCATGAGCAGGTACCCGCGTATAAAATAACTGGTATAAACCAGCCAGAATCAAATAATGTAGCGGGCGGTGTTTCCCCTTTAACTGACGGTCAATCAGCTGATCGGCAATAAACTCAAGGCGATTTAACCAGCGAAGAGTGCCGTAGCAAATCTCCTGCAACAGTGCCCGATCTTTGGCTGCAACCTGTTGCTGGGCAGTGGGCAATGCAGCAGACAAGGATTGTCCCTGTTCTACCACTTGATAGATGACGTTAGCTGCAGTAGCCCGAATTTTCATACCTTCTTTTTCCCGGCAGAATTAAGGCAACACATTGCCTGGAAGAAACAGATCCTGACGTGCATTCAGCACATCAGCAAACGACATAGCCTTTTTACCTGGCAGCTGTAGCTGAGTAATACGTAACACGCCATTACCGGTAGCGATGTCCAATCCGGCTTTGCTGGCCTGAATAATGGTACCTGCTGCCGTCTGAGACTGATGGGGTAACACTTCGGCGTGCCATACCTTGATATTCATCTCAGCCAGTGTGAAATAACTGACCGGCCACGGATTGAAGGCTCTCACGCATCGCTCAATAAAAGCAGCATCCTGTGTCCAGACAATGCAGGCTTCTTCTTTTGATAGTTTTTTGGCATACGAAGCTTGTTCGTTATCCTGCTTTTCCGGTCTGATTGTGCCAGCTGCCAGCTGCTCAATCACGCAAAGCATCCCCTTGGGGCCATCTTCAGCCAGCTTGTGATACAGCGAGGCACTGGTATCTTCAGGGGCAATCGGGCACACCACTTTGTGCAGCATATCGCCAGTGTCCAGCCCGGCATCCATCTGCATGATAGTGATCCCGGTTTCTGCATCTCCGGCCCAAATCGAACGCTGGATCGGTGCCGCACCGCGCCATTTAGGCAGCAAGGAGCCATGTACATTGATGCAGCCTAACCGCGGAGTATCCAGTACGCATTGTGGTAACAGCAAGCCATAGGCTACGACCACCATCAGGTCCGCATTCAGCTCTTTTAATTCCTGCTGAGCTTCAGCGGTTTTGAAGTTTTCAGGCTGATAGACAGGGATCTGATGCTCAGTCGCTAATACCTTGACCGGGCTCGGAGTGAGTTTATTCCCGCGTCCGGCTGGTCTGTCTGGTTGAGTGTAAACGCCAACCACCTGCAAGCCAGCATCCAGCAATGCTTGCAGATGTTTCGCTGCAAAATCCGGTGTTCCGGCAAATACAATTCGGAGATTATGCACAGGCAGTTCGTCCCATCACGATGAACGTTCATGGCGAGCTAATTTTTCCAGCTTCTGCCGGATACGCTGCCGTTTGAGTGGTGACAAATAATCCACGAACAGCTTACCTGCCAGATGATCCATTTCATGTTGCAGACAGATGGCCAGCAACCCGTCGGTTTCTATTTCAAAATATTCACCATGACGATCCTGCGCCCGGACTTTGACCCATTCAGCCCGTGGAACAAAAGCCCGACACTCTGGTACTGAAAGACAGCCTTCCTCGATGCCGGTTTCACCCCGTTTTTCAATCAGTTCTGGGTTGATGAGTACAATCGGCTGATCATGGTTTTCTGACGTATCAATGACAATAATTCGCTTGTGAATGTTGACCTGCGTCGCAGCAAGTCCAATTCCCTCTTCCAGATACATAGTTTCAAACATATCCTGTATGATACGCTCTAGATCTGGTGTTATTTTTTCGACCGGAGCTGCAATTTTGCGCAACCGTTCATCAGGAAAACGTAAAACTTCCAGAGTAGCCATATAATTATTAATACTCGTATATCGTAACTGTCAGCCTGATTTTAGTCGGCTGACGCCGAAAATAACAGCCATCCGGCATAAACAGGGACAGGGATGATGATGAAACCTCGTGGTATATCATTTTTTTTAATGTCAGCTTTACTAGCCTTTAGTGTAAATGCCGACACGCTGACTTTACGGAAAGATCACCCGGAACGTTATGTCGTTCAGAAGGGCGATACGTTATGGGATATCTCTGGTCGTTTTCTGACTAAGCCGTGGCTGTGGCCAAAGCTGTGGAATATGAACCGCCAGATTAAAGATCCACACTGGATTTACCCGGGCGATCGTCTGCGTCTGACGTGGGTGAATGGGCAGCCTAGACTGGTGCTGGAGCAGTCTGACTTCCGTGATGGCAAGAAAGTGATTCGTTTATCACCCAAGATGCGGGTCGAAGAAAAACAAGCCCCGGTTTCTGTGGTGGAGTTTTCAGAAATCGCTCCGTTTCTGAAGGCGGATGCGGTTGTTGATAACAGCGCTGAATTCAATAAAGCCCCGTATGTTTTGGGTGAAAATGATGACTCCAGCATTTACATGTCACAAGGACAAACTATTCATGTTCGTGGTAAGCCGGATATAAATACGACCTATGGTGTATATCATCAGGGTAATCTTTATAAAGATGAACAGACCGGTGAGGAACTTGGGCAGCAACTGGAACTGGTTGGTGTTGTGCAACCAGAGGAATTGTTCAGCAATAATACGGCTGCGGTAAAAGTGCTTTCCAGTTTCAGTGAAATTCGTCGGGGTGATCGCCTGTTACCGATGCTGAATGAAAGCAGTATTGATGCTTTCTTTGTTCCGCAACCCGGTAATCTGCCTAAGCCTGCACATATCATCGATATTCCAATGAAGAGTACTTATGTCGGCCGGTATGACACTGTCATTCTTGACAAAGGTGCCCGCGAAAACCTGAAACCCGGCGATGTTTTCGGTATTGTACGTCCGGGGGCTGAAGTGGTTGATAATGGACCTGACAACGTTATTTATGAGCAGGACGGCACAGCAGGCGAAAAATTAATGAACAAAGAAAAAATGACACTGCAGTCTGATCATATTGGTGAAGTCATGGTTGTTAAGGTCTATCAGAAAACCAGTCTGGCCATAATAATGAATAGCAAGGCTATCGTACGGGCTGGTTATGCGGTGGAAAATCCTTAATAAATCAATATCAGAAAAAGAATTAGCTCTTTGGCTGCATTTAACTAACATTCCTGGCATTGGCCCCGTAAAAGGGGCCAATATTCTGCAACATGCACCCGTTACCCAAATTTCTCCCCAATTGCTTAATGATGCCGGTTGGAGTCAGCATCAGATCGATTGCTGGTCTAACTTTTCATCAGAACAATATCAATCAGTGCTGAAATGGGCTGACAGCGATAATCATCATATTTTGTATCTCGATCACCCTGCTTATCCTGCGTTATTACGGAATACCGTTGGTGCTCCATTAATACTATTTGTCATTGGTGATCCTGAACTTCTGAATCATCAGCAAATCGCAATGGTAGGCTCTCGTCATCCTTCATCGGATGGTCGCAGTGCAGCCAAATCCTTTACTCGTGAACTGGTTCAGCATGGTTTGGTGATCACTTCGGGTCTGGCATCCGGAATTGATGCAATCTGTCATCAAGAGGCTCTATCTGCTGGTGGTAAAACGATAGCTGTACAGGGATGTGGCTTAGCTCATATTTATCCGGCAAAACATAAACTTCTGGCTGCTCAGATCCTTGAGCAGGGTGGTGCATTAGTGTCAGAATTTTTACCACAAACATTACCCCGGGCTGAGCATTTTCCCCGCCGGAACCGTATTATCAGTGGATTGAGTTTAGGGGCCCTCATCATAGAAGCTGCGGAAAAAAGTGGCTCATTGATTACAGCACGGTATGCGTTAGAGCAAAACCGGGAGGTTTTTGCTGTTCCGGGTAGCATCAACAATATTAATGCCCGCGGATGTCACCGATTAATACAACAAGGGGCAAAACTTGTTTGCGATGTTGCCGATATAATAGAAGAGTTAGGTGTCCGGCCTCAGAATGTTGTCTATCATGAAGAAATGAGTCCAGATGCGAAGATTGATTCATCTGATTTGCCATTTTCCCGATTGTTGGATAACGTAAGAAGTGATGAGGTAACGACAATCGATGTGATTGCTGCTACCTGTGGGTTACCTGTTCAGGAGGTGATGACAGAGTTAATCATGCTCGAATTGAATGGTTTGATTCTGTCAGTACCGGGTGGTTATGTGCGAACGAGGAGTGCCTGATCATGTTTGATGTCTTAATGTACCTGTTCGAAACATATGTGCAAAGTGAGTTGGACTTTATGGTCGATCAAGATGCGTTGACCGACGAACTGACACGTGCCGGCTTTCAAAAACCCGAAATTTATAAAGCATTATCCTGGCTGGAACATCTGGCTGCACTACACGATAGTGAGGATGCGCCAGAGTATGTTGCCTGCGCCTCTGACTCTTTTCGTATTTTTGCTTCTGAAGAAATGCTCAAATTGAGTACTGAATGCAGAGGTTTCCTCTTATTCCTGGAACAGATCCGTGTATTGAATTGTGAAACACGGGAAATCGTCATCGAACGACTAATGGAGCTGGATTCAACAGAGATTGAACTGGATGATCTCAAATGGGTTGTAATGATGGTTCTGTTTAATTTGCCGGGTGGTGAAAATGCCTGCCACCAAATGGAAGAACTGATGTTTGAACCTGAAGCCGTCACAATTCAGTAATCACGAACAGTTGTTGTTTAATGAATAAAATTGATACCTCCCTGTTTTCAGCACAAGAACATGCTCTGGATAAAGAATACCGCCTTTGTCCGGAGTGTGGCGGTGTATTATCTTTGCGCCGTAGCAAGCATGGCCTGTTTCTGGGATGTGAAAATTATCCGACATGCCAGTACATGCGGCCATTGCAACAGCAAAGCATACAAATTGAGAAGATACTTGATCATTCTGCCTGTCCTGAATGCGGTCAGCCATTGGCGATAAAGAAAGGGCGATTCGGTCTTTTTATTGGTTGTACAGCGTATCCCGTCTGCTCACATATCGAAACTAACAATCCTTCTGCATCAGAAACTGAAATACTACCAGCATGTCCCGCTTGTCATCATGGTCAATTACAGGCTAAAACATCACGCTATGGTAAAACGTTTTATGCCTGTAGTGATTATCCGAAATGCAAATATGCAATAAATGATAAACCTATTGCTGCAACATGTCCGGAATGTGGTTCATCCATCTTGGTCGAACGGAAGAGCAAAAATGGGATCCGCTATTGCTGTGTGAGAAAAGAGTGTACCTACAGCACTGATTCACTATAATGCGCTTGGTTTTAACAAAATTTTAACCTGACAAACAAAGCAAGGAAGTACTATGTCTACACCATTTGTTGCCATTCTGATGGGTTCTGATTCTGATTTCCCGGTCATGCAGACAACATTAGACGTACTGAAGTCATTTGGTATCAGCTATGAAGTAAAAGTTACTTCAGCTCACCGCACTCCTGCAGCTACCCATGCTTACGTGACTGATGCGGAAGCTCGTGGCTGTAAAGTGTTTATCTGTGCTGCAGGACTGGCCGCTCATCTCGCTGGCGCTGTTGCCGGTATTACGACCCGTGCAGTGATTGGTGTACCGATTGATGGAGGCCCACTGAAAGGCATGGATGCGCTGCTGTCAACTGTTCAGATGCCTGGTGGTGTTCCGGTCGCAACCGTTGCTATTGGTAAGGCTGGCGCCAAAAATGCGGGCTATTTAGCGGCTCAAATCCTGGCGGTAGCGGATGATGCATTAGCTGCAAAAGTAAAAGCAGAACGTCAGAAAAATGCTGAAGAGGTTATCGCTAAAGACGCAGCCTTACAGGCTCAGCTGAAATAATGAAAAGGAAGGCGGCTAGGGTCGCCTTTATTATTGATGAGTGATGATTTACAAAAGGCATGCCAGACGCTTCAATCTGGCGGTGTGATCGCTTACGCCACAGAAGCGGTTTTTGGCTTGGGCTGTGATCCCGATAATCAGCAAGCTGTCCACAAACTGCTGCAAATTAAACAGCGCCCCGTGGAAAAAGGCTTAATTCTAATAGCTGCAGATTGGGATCAACTGCTTCCTTATCTGGACATCGGGCAATTGACTGATGAGCAGCTCCAGCGAGTGTTTAAGAGCTGGCCTGGCCCCTATACCTGGGTATTTCCTGCAAAACCGACTACACCAAAATGGCTGACCGGGCAATATACCTCACTGGCCGTTCGGGTGAGCGCGCATCCACAGGTACAGGCTTTGTGCCAACGATTCGGTAAACCATTAGTATCTACTAGTGCTAACTTGACTACACTGCCGCCTTGCCGGACAGCAGACGAAGTTCGCTTACAATTGGCAGACAGAATAGACTATATTCTTCCGGGAAATGTAGGGACGCAAACCAACCCTTCTGAAATCCGTGATGTGATCACAAATCAATTATTCCGCGCGGGCTAGCAAACTTTACAGAGCGCCCGCTGTTATCAAGAGGCCCGCCATGGATCGTTATGCAGTTTTTGGTAACCCGATCAATCATAGTAAATCTCCGTTTATTCATACCTTATTTGCCAGGCAGACTCAGCAACAGCTGACATATGAAAAAATAGAAGCGCCAGTTGATGATTTCGTCGGTTCTATACGCAGCTTCTTTGCTGCCGGAGGAAAAGGCGCCAATGTGACCGTGCCTTTTAAAGAACAAGCATTTCAATTAGTAGATCAACTGTCGCCTCGGGCAAAACTGGCTGGTGCGGTCAATACATTAAAACTAACTGATGATGGTCTGCTGCTGGGGGATAATACAGATGGTGCCGGCTTGGTCCAGGATCTGAAATATCATCTGGAAGAGCTCGCGGATAAAAAAATATTATTGCTTGGTGCAGGTGGTGCCTGTCGCGGGGTGCTAGGGCCTCTATTAGAACAAAAACCAGCGGAAATCGTGATTGCAAACCGGACGGTTTCTAAGGCAGAACAACTCGCCAGCGAATTTGCCAGCATGGGAAAAATCCGGACAAGCTCATTCTTACAATTAAATGAGTCGTTTGATCTTATTATCAATGGCACATCCGCCAGTCTTTCAGGAACGATGCCAGATCTCCCAGAGGCTGTTATTGGTACTGCGACCGTGACCTATGACATGATGTACGGCAGTCGCGAGACAGCATTTAACTGCTGGGCCAAAGAGCATGGCGCTATTAAAACCATTGATGGGCTGGGAATGCTGGTTTGTCAGGCTGCGGAAAGTTTTGCTGTATGGCGCGGTATTCGCCCCGGTACACGACAAGTCATCCGTGAATTACGGCGTAATCTGACCGGAGCATAATTATTACTGATGTTGTTCTGCTAAAAACTCGTTTTTCAATAAAACATAATTAGCTGAAGATTGAACAAAAAAAAACCTGCTCATCTTCAGTTAATGCTCTTCCTTGTTTCACCGGATTGCCGACATAAACATAGCCAGATACCAAGCGCTTACGCGGCGGAACAACTGCTCCGGCAGCCACTATCACATCTGACTCAATTACCGCGCCATCAAGAATCACAGCGCCCATCCCCACTAATACCCGATCATGGATCACACAACCATGTAATACAGCCTTGTGACCAACTGTGACATCTTCACCAATAATAAGAGGGCATCCATCGGGGTTTTTCTCTGTTATCCGATTTACATGCAATACTGAGCCATCCTGCACATTACTGCGTGCACCTATAGTAATGTAATTCACATCCCCCCTGACCACAGCCATTGGCCAAATACTGGTATCGTCTGCCAAGCGAACATCACCAATCACGCAGCTTTGCGGATCAATATAAACACCATTACCTAATAGAGGGGATATTCCCCGATAACTGCGAATAGAAGACACAAGAAGCCTTATTTATGAACAAATGTGGATAATAATGTTTATATCTTGGAATAAAACCAGAGCAAGGTGTAGATAAAAAATTAGTTTAAAAAAAACAGCAAAAAGCGCTTGCCAGAAAAAAAACGGTCCCTATAATGCGCCCTCACTGACACGGCAGACGCCGCAGCGAGTTGAGATTCAACCGCTTAAGTCAGTCAGATTTAAAGTTGCTAAGCGATTGTGACGAACAGTGCTTGACAACGAAAAGGGAAAGCGTAAGATGCGCATCCCTGAGCCGCGAGGCTCCGCTCTTTAAAAAATCATCAAGCAATCTGTGTGGGCACTTGCGTAGACGATTAGATTGAAAAAATTTAATCAATGATGCGAGTGTCTGTAAAAAGACAGTCATTCATTGAGCCAAAACTTTAATTG
>SSEX01000160.1 GCA_008015085.1 Tolumonas sp.
CGATTTGGCCGCCAGTAAACCATTAAAGCTGTCTTCAACGGCAATGCACTCTTGAGGAACAAAACCAAGCTGGGTCGCAGTCTGAATGTATACTGCCGGGTGAGGCTTGCCGTATTCTTCAAATTCTGCTGAGTGACGGACAGCAAAGTAATGGCCAATATTCAACCGTGCCAGCACTGCGTCAACCAGTGCCATTGGCGATGATGTTGCCAGTCCGATTTTAAAACCTTTTGTTTTGATTGCTTCCAGTGCCTGATGTACGCCGGTTTTGGCTTCTCCAGATTCCATCACATGTGCAGCAACTCGATTCACGATGGTAGAGCAGGTTTCACTAATTCCTGGGCCTTCCCAGCGATATTTGTTATACCAATGACCTACCAGTGCATCAATACGCAGCCCCATGGTCTCTTCACATTCTTTTTCGGTGATTTCAACACCCAAATCTTTCATTACTTCGATTTGAGCTTTTTGCCAAAAGGGTTCTGAATCAATCAGAACCCCATCCATATCAAAAATAACTGCTTTTTTTTGCATATCCAATCCGTATTAATAACCTCAACAATTACTGCCTGTACGTTAGAAAGGAACCTGCTAAATGTAAACGTGAAACCGGTTTCTTTGGTGTAAACGGTGAACACTATCGCAATTGCTACTACATAAAGTAAATACCCCCAGGCAAAGCCGGAGGTTTACCTAATTTAATTAAGGCGACAACGGAGTCAGAGTACGGCGTAACGTTTTTTTCAATCTTAGGGCCAGCAGGGTAGCTGCTGTGGTAAGTCCGATAATGATGCCAATCCAGAATCCCTGGGGTCCCATGCGAGAAGAGATCCAGTCGGTTAAACCTAACACGATACCGGTTGGTATACCGATCATCCAGTAGGAAAACAGGGTGATCAGAAATATTATTTTTGTATCTTTAAACCCACGTAAAGCGCCGGAAGCCACGGCTTGTACAGTGTCAGAGAACTGGTAAACAGCGGCAAATATGATCAAGTGTGCTGCCAGTGCGATCACGGATGGTTCGTCGGTATATTGCATTGCAATCCAATGGCGGAAAAGAATCGTAACAGTGGCAGTGATTACCGTAGTGGATAAGCCAACCATAAGCCCACTGAATACAGCGATTCTGGCCTGTTGCGGAAGTTTTTCTCCCATAGTGTGTCCGACCCGAATGGTTACGGCATAACCTAGGGATAACGGTAACATAAAGATTAATGATGAATAATTCAGCGCAACCTGATGACTCGCGACAATTTCAGGACCCAGCGGCGCCAACAGTAATGCAACTACAGTGAATAAGGTGACTTCACAGAACAAGGCCAACGCAATCGGAGCCCCTAATTTGAATATGCGCAGCATGTCGTTTTTGTTCCAGACTATAAATTGGCGGAACAGCCTGCACTCTGCGTATGAATTGGATTTCAAAACATAGACGGTCATGGATATTGCCATAAACCACATGGCGGCTGCAGAGGCAAAGCCGCAACCGACACCGCCAAGCTCAGGGAAGCCCCAAACGCCATAAATCAGCAGATAATTAAGCGGAATATTCAGTAATAATCCTGCAAAACCAATACACATACCGGGAATCGTATGAGATAAACCCTCTGCGTAATTGCGCAAAACTTGATAATAAAGATATGCAGGCAAACCCAATAACATAGCATGCAGATACTTCGTGGTTTTCTCTGCCATGAGTACTGATACATCCATCCAATGCAACAATAGCGGGCTGAAATACAGCAATAACCCGGCTGGAATAAAAACCAACGCCGTTAACCACAGGCCTTGAGCTACCGCATGGGGGATTTGTGCTTTTTTCTGCGCCCCGTTTAGTTGTGCCACAATTGGTGTCAGAGCCATGATGATACCCTGACTCGTTAATACGATGGGTAGCCAGAAGCTGCTTGCTACAGAGATTGCAGCCAGATCAATCGCACTGTATCTGCCCGCCATGATGGTATCGACCAGAGTCATGGCTGTTTGTGCAACTTGAGCCAGAAGAATAGGGAATGCTAACCCGATAAGACGACGGATTTCCTGCCGATACTGAACCACGATACAACCTTTTTGAAAGTAAAATAAAAAACGCCTGGTATTCAGGCGTCTTCAGAGTAATCACTGATGAGTAGATTCGCTGCGGCAAAGGCAGCTTTATTTCGAGTTTCTTCAGGCAAATCGGAATTGCTGGCAATTTGATCCAGCGTGTTTAAGACCACGCCAATAGCATTTGGCATGTAACCTTGATCACCACTTCCAATCTGACTGTAAACCTCTCTGATCTTTTCGCAGTAGGCGAGATGTTTCATCGATAAATCTCAGTCAATTAAAATCGCCGACACTATAGCCATAAGCGATGTAACCTGCCAGCCGAACAATGTCAGATGGCTAATATCTGCTCAATATGATGATGAACTCTGGTCTCTAACGCTGGGTCATTATGCAACTGAACCAGCAGAGGATACAGCGCATAAATCACTTGTCTTAGTTCAAATCCTGCTGGCAATGGCCAGACCTCTGAATAACCTCGCATAAAGTCTTCATAATTGGGGCTGAATGTGAGAAGCCATGCGAGATCTAACTCCCGATCACCACAATAGCAGGCATTATCCGGCAGAAATAATCCTGTACTAGTGACCAGAACATTATCAGGCAACAGCTGTCCATGCAGCATGCTGGGATCAGGATGATGATGGTGTAACAATCTGTGGATAATACTGGTCATATCTGAAATGTTAATCAGATGCTTGCCTTTTTCCTGGTGCAACTGGAGTTGCCAGCCGATCCGCTGTTCGGAAAAAAATGAAGCCCAGTTTTTTTGCCAGCGATTGGGCTGTATCTGCTGAAAAATATAAGTGTCTTCGTCCCAGCCATACATTCCTTGCTGACATTGCTGATGCATTTTTGCAATACGTTTCCCCAGCGAATTCCATTCGTCAGGTATAGGCATGCTCTCTGCCACTTCAAAATTTTCAAAAACAGAAAAGCATTGGTCAGAAGTTGAGCCGAATAACATTACTTGGGGTGATACGAGCCAATTGGCCATCAGCGATAAATTACGGGTAACTATCTCAAATTTAGTCACCATGGATTTGGGTATGACTCTGACGACAAATGACACGTTTTGAGTGAGATCGGTGATTTGGTAGTAATTGGAGTCCTGAGTGTGTAGCAGTAGCTTCCTGTTCCCGATAGTAAAAGGGCTATTCATGCATTCGGAGATCTGTTTTGTAATTGATTGCCACATATCAACCCCCAGACTCGATTTGAGCGCTAAGAAAAGTATAGAGCAGGTTATTGAATTCCGCGGGGATATTGCGTCACAGATCTGTGTTTTGCGATTTTATCCGGATATTTCAGGCTGATGACTTATACAAACCAGAAAAATGAATCAAAATATATACATAGCATGATAGGGAGATGAGTAGAACTATGGTCGAATCAATGGAGTTTTTGGATATGCTGATTAAATTGGCATATGAAAATGGTTCTGACTTATATCTGTCAACGGGTGCAGTGCCCAGTATTAAATTTAACGGTGTCCTCACTCCGATCCAGGAACTGGCAATGAAGCCGGGTGAAACGACAGCAATTGCAAATGATATTATGGATTCGGAACAACAAGCTACTTTCGAAAAAGAGCTGGAAATGAATCTTGCTCTTTCTTTGCCTAAAGTTGGGCGTTTCCGTGTAAATATTTTCCGTCAGCGTAATGAAATATCGATAGTAGCCCGTAATATCAAGCTGGATATTCCTACGTTTGAAGAGTTGAAACTGCCGCCTGTGTTACTTGATGTTATCATGGAGAAACGAGGGCTGGTGCTATTCGTTGGCGCGACAGGCTCTGGTAAATCGACTTCATTGGCAGCGCTGATTGATCATCGAAATAAAAACACCAGTGGTCATATTATTACCATTGAAGACCCTATCGAGTATGTTCATCCCCACAAGAAGAGTATCATCAACCAGCGTGAGGTTGGGGTAGATACGCGAAGTTTTCATGCGGCACTGAAAAATACACTGCGTCAGGCTCCAGACGTTATTCTGATCGGGGAGATCCGCGATCGGGAAACCATGGAACATGCATTAGCATTTGCAGAAACCGGACATCTGGCAATTTCCACGTTGCATGCAAATAATGCTAACCAGGCGCTGGATCGTATCATCAACTTTTTTCCGGAAGAGCGCCGTGATCAACTGATGAACGATTTGGGGAATAACCTGAAAGCATTTGTATCTCAGCGGCTGGTTAAAACGGTTGATGGTAAGCGTCGGGCGGCTGTTGAAATCCTGCTGGGAACTGCGACTATTCAGGATATGATCCGCCGGGGTGATTTCTCAAATATTAAAGAGATCATGGAGAAATCAGTTAACCTGGGGATGAAGACATTCGATCAATGTCTGTTCGAGTTGTATTGTGAAGGTGTGATTTCAGAGGATGAAGCGCTGAGAAATGCTGATTCGGTGAATAACCTGAAACTCCGAATTAAGCTGCATGATGAAAAAGGTGGCCTCGAAGTGAAAGGTCAGACCCTGAACTGGGAGCTCGATCCACTTAAAAAAGATGAAACTGATTTCTTCTAAGTCTCTGTAATAGTTGTAAATTGACAGGCCGGCTCTTGCCGGTCTGTTTTATTAGGAATAAGGGCGTGGTATGTCGTTAGAATGGCTGGCTTTAGTTTCTGCATTTTTATGGGCCGGAGCCAGTTTATTGTCGGTTATTCCGGCCAGACATTTGGGTACGTTTGCCTTTAGTCGGTGGCGTATGGCCTGCGTTAGCATCATGCTTGGCCTGATGACTATTTTATCTGGTGGTTTTGGTTCGCTTTCATTGTCTTATATAGGAATGATGGCGATCTCTGGCTTCATTGGTATTTTTATAGGTGATACATGCTTATATGCCTGTATGAACCGGATTGGGCCACGTCGTTCAAGTCTATTATTTGCAACACATGCAGCATTCTCTGCCTTCTTCAGTATCTGGCTGTTTAAAGAACATCTGTCATTTCAGGGATGGACCGGGGCAACCGTGGTATTTGCGGGAGTGCTGGTTGCAGTTGCTTTTAGTGGCAGCCAACAGAAAAAACTGGAATATACCCATGGAGCATTGTGGCTGAGTTTGTTGTTGGGGCTGATGGCAGCATTATGTCAATCGCTGGGTACTATTGTTGCTAAACCAGTAATGATGGGAGGGGCAGACCCTATAGCTGCGACATTTATTCGAATGATCACGGCATTTTCTGCTAATATGGGGCTGTGATTGTTCCGTGCTCCATTCAGCAGGAGTATTTTACCCATCAACTTACGTGTTCTGGGGATTATTGCTCTCAACGGATTAATTGCCATGGGCATAGGCATGACGCTATTTTTGTTTGCCCTTCGGCACGGCAATGTCACGTTGGTAGCAATTATGTCGTCAACTTCACCGGTTATGTTATTGCCACTGCTCTGGTTTTTTACCCGACAGAGACCGGCAGCCGGATCGTGGGCGGGGGCAGTATTGGTTGTTGTGGGTACGGCATTAGTATTATCACGTTAAAAACAGTCGATTTCAGCCTGGGTTAACTTGCGGTAACTGCCTTCGTCGAGCTCTGGATCAAGCTGCAGTGCACCGATCCGTTCGCGATGTAAACGTTCGACATGATTGCCTACTGCTGCAAACATTCGCTTAACCTGATGATATTTTCCTTCATGGATGGTCAGTAGCACTTCCTGCGGGGTAATAATTTCCAGTTGAGCCGGGCGGGTAGCCTGCGTTTCGCTGCGTAATATAATTCCTTCCGCAAACAGAGACGCTGTTTCTGCTGATACGGGCTCGCCTAGCCAGACCCGGTAAGTTTTATCACATTTCTTTCGTGGCGATGTTACACGATGAGACCATTGGCCATCGTTCGTAACCAGAACCAAACCGGTGGTATCAACATCTAACCGACCTGCTGCGTGTAATTCATGTGCTTGTGGCAGATCAAATAGGTTACTGATCCCCGGATGGCTGGCATCGCCATTTGCACACACATAACCCAGAGGTTTGTGCAGCATAAAGTAGCAGTATTTTTCACCGGGAGTATCTAG
>SSEX01000168.1 GCA_008015085.1 Tolumonas sp.
GCCGATAGCTCCTTCAGTGCTGTTCAGTTTTTCCGCTGCATTTCGCACTATGCCTGCAACAGTTGCCAGGCCTTCATCGGGTTTAAGGTTAAGCTGAGCCAGTGATTCTCGCAATGGTGATACTGCATTAGTAAAGCTGCGTTCAGCCTGCCGGATGGAACGGCGAGCGGCGGTCTGTCGTGCTTTATGCGGATCAGGCAATTCAATGACCGGTTCAGGTTCTTCAGGCAGAGGCTCTGGTTCCGAAACTTCTTCAGCGGTAATGGTGCTTTTTTCCAGATTTACCGGAATCTGTTTAAGTCCCAGATCCCGCAGGACTTTGAGCTGTTCTTCATCTTTTATTCGAAACGAACTGAATAAAAAGGGATGATTTTTCCAGCCAAACGGCAAAACGATGTAATGCCCGATTTTCAGATTTTCTACAGGTATTTTGATCAGTTCAGTCATGGGTGCGAGCTCTCGAATCACCGAAGTAACCGGTTTATCACATATATCTGATTACAGTGTAGATTTAATTTATAGCCTTGGCGGAGATATAAGGCACAGAAATGTATGCTTGGCAGGAATTTGAATCGGAAATTAAAACAAAAATGCCCGCAATAAGCGGGCATTGAATGAGACTAAAATTAGACGTTGAACAGGAAGTTCATCACATCACCGTCTTTAACGATGTAATCTTTACCCTCTGCGCGCATCTTGCCGGCTTCTTTGGCGCCTTGCTCACCTTTATAGGTGATGAAATCTTCATAGGAGATTGTCTGAGCACGGATGAAGCCTTTTTCGAAGTCGGTATGGATTTTACCTGCAGCTTGCGGCGCGGTTGCACCAACAGGAATGGTCCAGGCACGAACTTCTTTTACACCGGCTGTGAAGTAGGTTTGCAGGTTAAGCAGTTTATAACCAGCACGGATCACGCGGTTCAGGCCTGGCTCTTCCAGACCCAGTTCCGCCATGAATTCAGCGCGATCTTCATCTTCCATTTCTGCCAAATCAGCTTCGATAGCCGCACAGACTGGTACTACGACAGAACCTTCTTTAGCGGCGATTTCACGAACCTGATCCAAATATGGATTGTTTTCAAAACCATCTTCATTGACGTTAGCAATGTACATGGTTGGCTTCAGCGTCAGGAAGCTTAAATAACGGATGGCGGCTTTTTCTGCATCGCTTAGATCCAGTGCTCGCAGCATTCCGGCCTGTTCCAGCTGGGGCAGACATTTTTCCAGTGCTTCCAGCTCAGCTTTAGCATCTTTATCGCCGCCTTTGGCTTTTTTCTGTACACGCTGAATCGCACGGTTCACAGGTGTCCAGATCTGCCAGAGCCAGCTCGGTATTGATGATTTCAATATCTTCTGCCGGGTTCACTTTGCCGGAAACGTGAATGATGTTGTCGTTTTCAAAGCAACGTACCACGTGACCGATTGCTTCGGTCTCGCGAATGTTGGTCAGGAACTGGTTCCCCAGACCTTCACCTTTCGATGCACCTTTTACCAGACCGGCGATATCCACGAATTCCATGGTGGTCGGCACGGTACGCTGTGGTTTGATGATTTCAGCCAGTTTATCCAGACGAGGATCTGGCATCGGAACCACACCGGTATTTGGCTCGATAGTACAGAACGGGAAGTTGGCTGCTTCGATGCCCGCTTTAGTCAGTGCGTTGAACAGGGTGGACTTACCTACGTTTGGCAAGCCGACGATGCCGCATTTAAAACCCATAGTGGTTGATTCCTCAATATCAGGATGAAGCCTTGAAGCTGTGTAAGCGATTCATGGCTTTGGTCATATCATTGGTAAATATTATATCAGTTGCGCGCACAGCTTCGTCCACTGCGGCATCAATCAGTTGTTGTTCAGCTTTTGGGGCTTTGTTCAGTACAAAGCCGACAACCAATTCTTTGGAGCCAGGATGACCGATGCCAATACGCAAACGGTGGAACTGGTTGTTATTGCTCAGTTTGCTGATGATATCTTTCAGCCCATTATGGCCGCCATGGCCACCGCCTTGTTTGAATTTGGCGACGCCGGGTGGCAGATCCAGCTCATCATGGGCAACCAGAATACTTTCCGGCGGGATCTGGAAAAACTTGGCCAGTGCTGCGACCGATTTCCCGCTCAGGTTCATAAAAGTGGTTGGGATCAGCAGGCGGACATCTTGCCCGTTGAGCTGAATGCGGCCGGTGATACCGAAATATTTCGGATCTTCACGCAGACTTCCGTTGTAACGCGCAGCCAGTTCAGCCACATACCATGCGCCGGCATTATGGCGGGTTTGTGCGTATTCCGGACCGGGATTGGCCAATCCGACAATCAGCTGTATGGGTTGTGTCATTGTCAATTCTGTTCCGGCAAGTAGAAAGAAAACTGGCCTTTATCAGGCCAGTTGCAGCGGAATGTCTTTACTGGTGCGGACAATGTTGTTCTGGGCATCCAGATAAACCAGTCGAGGCTTATGCTGCTGGACTTCGTCTTCGGTCATTGGGCCGTAGGCACAGATAATCACGCGATCACCGACAGCGGCTTTACGCGCGGCTGCGCCGTTCAGAGAAATCATGCGGGAACCACGTTCACCAGAAATAGCGTAGGTTGAGAAACGTTCGCCATTTTCAACATTGTAGATATCAATCGCTTCATATTCGACGATACCGGCAGCGTCCAGCAGATCCTGATCGATACCACAGGATCCTTCATAATTCAGTACCGCATGGGTGACGCGGGCCTGATGCAGTTTGCCTCGCAGCATGATTCGTTGCATTGCTTTTTCCTTACATTACACGGCTACGGTGTGTCTGAACTACACTCGCGGCGCGACTATAAACTATCTGGTGGTTGTACGCAAATTGACCACTAAATTATCAATCAGACGGGCTTTATTACCCAGCCATGCGGCCATGAGGATCACGGCTGAAGCGCTGTTTTCACTCAGCGGTAACAGTGAATCAGCATCCACAATATCGATGGCATCGGTACGGAAGCCTTTCTCATTCAGTTTTTCTGATGCTTCTGTAATCAAAGCCGGAAGGTCATGAGTTCGTGCTGGAAGAGCCTCACCAATCCATGCCATAACTTTCGCCAGCGTTGGTGCAATCACTCGCTCTTCGCTGGTCAGATAACCATTGCGTGAACTGAGTGCCAGACCGTCATCAGCACGAACTGTTGGTACGCCGATGATTTCAATCGGCATGGCCATATCGCGGACCATTTTACGGATCAATGCCAGCTGCTGGTAATCTTTCTGACCAAAGCAGGCCACATCAGGCTGAACGATGTTGAATAATTTAGTCACCACAGTGCTGACGCCACGGAAGTGGCCCGGGCGCATTGCACCTTCCAACAGGTAAGAGATGCCAGGAACTTCAACAAAGGTCTGCGTTTCCAGGCCTTGAGGGTACATGATAGCCGGAGTCGGAGTGAATACGGCGGTGACGCCTTCCTGCTCCAGCAAGGCACAGTCTTCACTCAATGTGCGCGGGTAATTCGCCAGATCTTCTGCCCGATCAAATTGCATCGGGTTAACAAAGATACTGACGATCACAATGTCAGCATGTTGTCTGGCTTCACGCACTAACGTCAGGTGCCCGTTGTGCAGATTGCCCATGGTTGGGACAAACGCAATGCGTTTTCCTTGCTGGCGATGATCCCGGATGACGGCGCGCAGGGCGTCGATCTGTTCTGTAACTAACACGATCAGACTTCCTTAGTTAAAGGTATGTTCAGCAGCCGGGAACTGACCATTGGCGACCTGCTCAACATACAGGCGGATCGCTTTGCGGATGTCTCCGGTTTCTGCCAGGAAATTTTTACTGAATTTAGGTACATAGCCTGAAGTAATTCCGATAGCATCTTGCATGACCAGCACCTGACCGTCGGTATAAACACCGGCACCGATACCGATCACCGGAATACGCAGGGCTTTGGTGATGCGTTCAGCCAGTTGTTCCGGCACACATTCCAGTACCACCATCTGAACACCGGCAGCCTGCAGGGCTAAAGCATGGTGATAGATCTCTTCGGCACGCTGAGCATCGCGCCCCTGAATACGGAAGCCACCGAACAGATGTACGGATTGCGGTGTCAAACCCAAATGGGCGCATACAGGAATACCGTTGCGATTCAGTTGTTTTACCGTGTCACACAACCAGTCTCCGCCTTCAATTTTTACCATCTTGGCACCAGCGGCCATCAGGCGACCGGCATTGATACAGGCTGACTGAATATCGCTGTAGCTCATGAACGGCAGATCGGCAATCAGTAATGCATTCTGCACGCCGCGAGCCACATTAGCAGTGTGATAAACCATATCATCTACGGTAACTGGCAGAGTGTCGTTATGACCTTGCACGACCATACCCAGTGAGTCGCCGACCAGAATAGAGTGCACACCTTCATCATCGAACAGGCGGGCAAAGGTGGCATCGTAGGCAGTGATCATGGCAATTTTTTCGCCATTTTGTTTCATCTTCTGCACGTGGGTCAGACTGATTTTGCTCATGGCAACTCCTGTGAAACAATTATTAATCTGGCAGGCGGAATAAGGTGCTGCAATCACAGGCAGCGACCAGCTCCGCTAACTTTTGTCCGTCTGGCAGTGTCAGCGCTGGTGCAACATCCGATAACGGCACCAGTACGAAAGCTCGCTGTTTCATACCGTAGTGAGGGACAGTCAAACGTTCATCCTGAATAATCAGTTGTCCATATAACACTAAATCTAAATCAAGGGTTCTGGGCCCCCAGCGTTCTTCTTTACGAACCCGGCCTTGCTCCAGCTCGATCCGCTGCATTTCATCCAGCAAGGCGTGCGGTGACAGATGAGTTGTCAGTTTAGCCACCGCATTGACGTAATCCGGCTGATCCTGTGGCCCCATGGGTGATGAGCTATACAGGGGCGAGCAGGCAATGAATTCGCTTTCAGGAAGCTGCTGCAACGCTTGTACGGCATTGCGGATTTGCAGCTTCGGATCGGCCAGATTGGCTCCGAGCGCGATAAAAACCTCAGTCATGATTCCGCTGGCCTGCCTGTTGCGGATAGCGACGACGACGGCGAGGACGTTTGCGTGCTGACCGCTCATCTTCCCGTTTCTGTTCCGGTTGGCTGGTACGGGGTGCATGTGACGGTTCTGGCCGTACATAGTCGTGAGTCTGCTGGTAATCTTCCCACCAGGCGACAATGTCTCGCAGGCGCGGCTCGACGAAAGCCCGCAGCTCCAGGAAATCATAGGCGGCACGGAACTTCGGCTGTGCAAATAATTTTTCAGCTCGTTTGCCGGAATAACGCGGCAGGCGTTCCTGCAACATCCAGATATCTCTAACATCGCTGGTAAAGCGACGAGGGATCGCCACGGTATGGATCTGCTGTTCAATCGCCTCATTCATGGCCATTTGCAATGAATCTTGAAACGGCAGATTGCTTTCGTTGCTGATTTCACGCTGACGGAAAGCAACAACACCCCATAGCAATGTAGCGTAGAAGAAGGTTGGAGTGACTGGCTGGTCTGAAGCGACGCGCTTATCCGAATTGGCCAGCGCTTTTTCCAGGAAACGCTCATAGGCTGAATTGGCTTCCGGCGTCAGTAGTTTGGCAACCTGCGGGAACAGCTGCTGGAACAAACCAAATTCACGCAACAGTTTATAGGTAGTCAGGGCATGGCCGGCCAGAAACAGTTTGATGGTTTCTTCAAACAAACGTGCGGCGGGAATATCCTGCAGCAACGGAGCAAGACGGGCAATCGGCTCGGCACTGCGCTCACTGATGGTTAAGCCCAGCTTGGCGGCAAAGCGTACGGCACGTAGCATCCGCACCGGATCTTCACGATAACGGGTTTCCGGATCACCAATCAGTTCAAGGCGACCAGCGGCCAGATCGTCCAGCCCACCGTGGAAATCATGCAGCGAAAAATCTTTAATGTTGTAATACAGCGCATTGACGGTGAAATCCCGGCGTTCAGCATCTTCCTCGATGGTGCCATAGACGTTGTCTCGCAGCAGCATGCCTTCTTCTGACTGTTCAGCAATATTCTTGCTGGTGTTCACCTGATGGTGATGACCACGGAAGGTAGCTACTTCGATAATGTCTCGGCCAAAAACAATGTGCGCCAACCGGAAACGACGGCCAATCAGGCGGCAATTATTAAATAATTTACGAATTTGTTCCGGATGGGCGTCTGTCACCACATCAAAATCTTTGGGGATTTTCCCCAACAATAAATCGCGAACACCGCCGCCTACCAGATATCCCTGATATCCGGCTTTATTCAGTCGGTATAATACCTTCAGTGCATTCTCGCTGATCATGCTGCGAGAGATAGAATGCTGATCGCGGGTCAGGATCCGGCGAGCCGAATTAGTTTCTGGCTTGACTGCACTAGCAGGTCTCTGACGCTTGGCTTTCGGGGCAGCGGATTTCTTTTTCGCTGGTTGCGGCGTCGCTAGAGTCTCTTCTTTACCAAGCACTTTGCGATACAAATTGGCGATACGGGAAAAAATAGTACACCTCGGGATTTCTGACACAAAAAAGAGCGGGCGGTATGATAGCGCACCCCAGCGTAAATGCGAACATCAGGGGGGGCGGATCACACTTTTTTCGGTTCTGTTGTTAATTAATCCGGCAGATCTGTTGTTCTGACACACTTTTACCAAATTTTATGGGCACACTGCGCGGTAGTCGGTCAGGTGTGCTCTATATACACTCGTTCTATACATAAGCGGAGAGATTATGAAAATCTGGCACTGGATCCTGATTACTGCTGTGGTGGCCGCTGTAGGTTATCGCGTGTCTCTCAGTGAACCCACTTCACCAACCGGGCAGGCAAATCGAACTATTCAGGTGGTTGTTGCTCCAGTCAAAAGAACGGATTTCAGTGCAGGATGGCAGGCGATAGGGCGTGTTGTAGCTAAATCGTCGGTAGAAATTAAACCCAGAGTTGAGGGGCAGATAGCTAAATTATTATTTAGTGAAGGTGCTCAAGTGTCTGCGGGGCAAGTGCTGGCAGAACTCGATGACAGTGATTACCGTAATAAATGGCAACAGGCGAAAGCAGTGCTACAGCATGATCAGGCATTGCTGAAAAAAGCCGAAGCAGATTTAGCCAGAGCCAAAATATTGCTGCAGAAAAAATTTATTTCTGAAGCGGATATGAACGGTTATCAGGCGACTGCGCAATCCAGTGCTGCATTGGTAAGGCAAGATGAAGCCAGTCTGGCAATTGCCGCGCGTAATCTTGACTACACCAGGATCCGAGCGCCTTTCAGTGGCAGGATCGGTGCTCATCAGGTCTCGGTAGGGACGACCGTACAGGCATATAACACGGTGATCTCGACCCTGAACCAGTTAGACCCGATAGCCGTAAGTTTTACCCTGCCGGAAAAATATCTGCCCGACCTGCAGCAGGCTATGCGGGATGGCAAACTGGATGTGACAGCTCAGATTAATGCGGATACCAAAGCCGAACTGCGCCACGGCACCGTATCCTTTCTGGATAACAATGTAGACAGTAGCAGCGGTACGGTGGTGTTAAAAGCGGATTTTTCCAATCGGCACAATGATTGGTTGCCGGGGCAATATATTACCGTGCAGCTTGCTCCCCGCACACTGAAACAGGTATTGGTCGTCCCTTCGCAAGCGTTACAGCAGGGGCCGGAGGGATTACAGTTATTCGTCGTCAATAACGGCATTGCACAACGCATAGCCGTTGAAGAGCTGGCGGCTACTGATGGCTGGAGTGCGGTAACTGGTGAGTTAGATAAAGATGATCTTGTAGTGACTGAAGGGCAGTTCCGTCTGAATGATGGCTCAAAGGTCAGCGTTGCTCACCCGCGAAAGAAAAATACGTCAGTGCAAATGACTGATACCGCGAAAGCTGTTACGGAGTAGCCAGCATGCAACTCTCCATGTTATCTATCCGGCGACCGGTGATGACCTGTCTGTTGATGGCATTTTTTACGTTGTTCGGCATCATGGCCTACCGCGCATTACCAGTCAGTGAATTGCCTCAGATTGATTTCCCGACTATTTCGGTAACGGCCGGTTTATCCGGTGCCTCGCCGGAAACGATGGCGTCAGCGGTGGCCACTCCACTCGAAGGGCAGCTGGCGACTATCTCCGGTATCGACAATATCAGTTCTACCAGTTCTCAGGGCACCACCAAAATTACTATTCAGTTCAATCTGGATCGTAATATTGATGGTGCTGCTTTGGATGTGCAGAGCGCCATCAGTGCCGCACAGCGCAAGCTCCCTGACAACATGACATCTACCCCCTCTATGCGTAAGTCTAACCCGGCTGATGCTCCGGTTTTCTTTATCGCTTTGCACTCTGATACCTTACCAATTTCGACAGTCACAGAATATGCGGAAAGCAAGCTGGCCCAGTCACTCTCTATGTTGCCGGGCGTCGCGCAGGTCGGTGTCTTTGGGGCAAAACCCTATGCGGTGCGCATTCAAGCTGATCCAGATAAACTTTCTGCCCATGATATCGGTCTGGATGAGCTGGCATCTGCGGTCAGCAATAATAACGTGAACAAACCCATCGGTGATTTAGATGGTCAATACCGCAGTTTAAGTTTGAAGAGTAACGGTCAGCTCAAAAATGCCGAAGCTTACCGCAAGTTGATAGTGGCTTACCGTAACGGAGCGCCACTCTATTTGTCTGCAGTCGCCAATGTGATCGACAGTGAAGAAAATACGCGTGTGGCCAGCTGGTTTGTCGATAAACCGGGCGTCATTCTGGCGATCCAGCGGCAGGCGGGTGCTAATACCATTAGCACGGTTGATGCCGTGCGCAAGGCGTTACCGCAGTTTCAGGCGATACTACCAGATTCCATCCAAATGGATATTCTCTATGACCGCAGTGAATCGATCCGAGCATCGATCCATGATGTGCAGTTCACGTTACTGCTCTCCTGTGCGCTGGTCGTATTGGTCATCTGGTTATTTCTACGGAATTTATCGGCGACGGTGATCCCGGCTCTGGCTGTGCCATTGTCGGTGCTGGGCGCGGTTCCTGTGATGTACATGCTGAATTACAGTCTGGATAATCTTTCCTTACTGGCGCTAACGCTGGCTGTTGGCTTTGTTGTCGATGATGCGATTGTGATGATGGAAAACATCGTCCGCCATATGGAACAGGGGATGAGTGCGATGCAGGCTGCCCGCAAAGGAGCCCGCGAAATAGGCTTTACCATTTTGTCGATGACGTTATCGCTGATTGCCGTGTTTATTCCGTTATTGTTTATGGGCGGCTTGATGGGCCGCTTGCTGCATGAATTTGCGGTGACTATCAGTGCGGCGATTGCTGTATCCGGCCTAGTGTCGCTGACATTAACCCCGATGTTATGCAGCCGTGTGTTACGACCTGAGCATGAAACGAAAGAGCAGGGGCGCTTTGCTGCGTGGCTGGAACAGGGGTTCAGTGCGCTGACTGATCGTTACAGCAGCTCACTGGTGACGGCGATTCGTCACCCCCGCTGGGTTATGGGAAGTTTCTTGCTCAGCATTGTTCTGACGATAGTCCTGTATCAGCAACTCCCGAAAGATTTTCTGCCAAGCACCGATAGTGGACAGCTCACCTTGACCACCAAGGCTGCACCGGATACGTCATTTGCCACCTTATCCCGCATGCAGCAGCAGGTGGCTGAGATTGTGCGGGATGATCCGAATGTGGCGGCCTTTATGTCGTCGGTCGGTAGCACAGGCCCTAACGGCAGTGCGAATGGAGGCTCCATGACGATCCGTCTTGTACCGCGTGAACAACGCCCTTCCGCCGATCAGGTGATCACCGAATTGCGCAGTAAGGTGAATCGAATTCCCGGTTTGAGTGTATTTTTGCGTAATCCGCCTGCGATCAGAATTGGTGGTATGTCGACGGCCTCAGAATATCAGTTCACCCTGCAGAGCAATGATTTTACAGAATTGAAACACTGGCACGATCAGTTCCTGAGGGCTATAAGGGCGATTCCTGGCTTGCGTGATGTGACCAGTGATCTGGAGGGCATCGGTGCGGGTCTGTCGGTCTCGGTGGATCGGGATAAAATGGCCAGCTATGGCTTGAATTACAGCCAGGTGGAGACAGCACTGCAAAGTGCTTTTGCGGCACGGCAGGTTTCGACCATTTATGCCGATACCGATCAGTACTCGGTGATCCTTGAGGTATTGCCTGAGCGACAGCAGCAGGTGACTGATCTCAGCCGGATCAAGATCCGCAATAGTAACGGTACATTGGTTGGTCTTGATAATGTGGCTAGTTTTAAGCGTCAGCCTCAGACGTTAACGGTCAATCATCTGGCGACACTGCCGGCCGCCACTATTTCATTCAATATGCGCCCCGGTATGGCACTGAGCGATGCCCTGCAGTCACTGGATAAAGTGAAAGCCGAACTGGCTCCGCCCGCATCAGTTGTGACCAGCATGCAGGGGAGCGCGGCAGCCTTTGCCGATTCGCAGTCAGGCATGATGGTCTTGCTGTTTTTAGCATTGCTGGTGGTCTATGGTGTCTTGGGAATGCTATATGAAAGCTTTATCCATCCACTCACTATTCTGTCTGGCTTGCCATCAGCCGGATTGGGTGCTCTGCTGACTTTGTGGTTGTTCCAATTTCCAGTGACCTTATATGCTTTCGTCGGTATTTTGCTGTTGATTGGCATCGTAAAGAAAAATGCCATCATGATGATCGACTTTGCACTGGAACGTGAGAAAGAGGGGATGGCTGCTGATCAGGCGATCCATCAGGCATGCCTGGTGCGCTTTCGCCCTATCATGATGACCAGTATTGCGGCACTGGCCGGCGCATTACCGATAGCACTGGGATTCGGTGCCGGAGCTGAATTGCGTCAGCCGCTGGGCGTTGCCATTGTCGGCGGTTTATTGCTGTCGCAAATAGTGACGTTATATTTGACACCGGTGATTTATCACTATCTGTCGCCTTGGCATCACCGACTCAATTTCCGTTCTTAAATATGAATACTGGCAGTTGTTGGAACAGATGCTAATTGCCAGTGTTTTACCGCCCATGCCAGTAGCGATTCGGCTGACATTGCTTCTGGCTGTTCTGGCAACGCTTGCCCCAAAAATCTTAAAGCCTGAATCAGTGTTTCAACCACCGGTAAAGTATCAATAGCCGGAGCATGGTTCTGTTTCGAGAGTTTCAGCCCGTTGTTTTGCAGCGCTAATGGCAAGTGCAACCAGTCCGGCACTTTCCAGCCAAGCTGCTGATAGAGGGTAATTTGTCTGACGGTGGGCTCCAGCAGATCGGCGCCACGCACGACTTCAGTAATACCACTGTCGGCATCATCAATCACCACCGCCAGATTATAGGCAAACAGGCCATCGCGTCGTTTCAGAATAAAGTCTTCACTTGCCAGACGGGGTTCCACTTCAATCAGCCCTAACAGCTGGTCGTGAAATGAAAGCGTGGGTGTATCAACACGCAAGCGAACCGCTGCACCCTCGGCTGGATAATGTTGTTCCCGGCAGGTTCCGGCATAAAAGCCGCCAGAAGAGTGGATTTGTGCGCGGGTGCAATGACAATGGTAGGTCTTGCCTTGTTGATACAAATCGTCGAGGACGGCCTGATAGCGTGCATGGCGTTGACTTTGATAGATCACCGGGCCATCCCAGAACAAGCCATAGCGTTCCAGTGTGCGCAGGATGCCGCTTGCCGCTCCAGGCTGTTCTCGCGGTGGGTCAAGATCTTCAATCCGAACCAGCCATTGCCCGGCTTGTGAGCGGGCACGTAAATAACTGCCAACAGCGGCAACTAAAGAACCAAAATGCAACGGGCCGGAAGGGGAAGGAGCAAAGCGTCCGATATAAGTCATAATTCGATAATACTGAAAGAACAAAAGGGAGCCAAAGCTCCCTTTTTCTGTTGAGGCAGATTAGCCAACCAGCTGTTTTTCTTTGATCTCAGCCAGTGTTTTGCAGTCTACACACAACTCGGCAGTTGGGCGTGCTTCAAGGCGACGAATACCGATTTCAACACCGCAGGATTCGCAATAACCGAAGTCATCTTCTTCCAGCTTTTTCAGTGTTTTTTCGATTTTCTTGATCAGTTTACGCTCACGATCACGGGCACGTAATTCCAGCGCAAACTCTTCTTCCTGAGCTGCACGGTCAACCGGGTCCGGGAAGTTGGCCGCTTCATCTTTCATGTGATCAACGGTACGATCAACTTCTTCACGCAGCTGAGTTTTCCATGCTTCCAGAATTTTCCGGAAGTGCTCTTTCTGCTGGTCATTCATGTACTCCTCACCTGGTGCTAACTGGTAAGGGGTTACACCCGCGATGGCCAGCGGTCCCAGAGATTTTTTGTTATCTTCTGCTGACATGCCTATCTCCTACTTTTACATGACACAGCACGTCACTGTGTGCTGGCGATGAATTTTAAGGCGGGTATCTATATCAGAAGCCGCCTCTCCTCGCAAATCCGTTGGCAAAAAATGTTAGCCAAGCCCGAAACTTTCGCCACAATCTTCTGATGAAAAACGATTGTTGGTTGTGTTTTTGTTCAGGCACCACTTTATGGGGTCTCAGTATGACCTTTTCAATGGCCCGGAAAAAATAATTGCCAGATTTTTATCTCTGACAATCCCTTCTTTATTTCTTATATTTTAGTTCTTTCGAGCTATTACTGTCTGGTTGTATCAAAGAAATATGAACTGCTACGGCTTTTCATGCACTGAGTGCTTACCTAATGCCCAACGGCGTAATGGCATATAGATAACTCCCTCTGCCGTTGAACAGGATTCATACAAAATGAACTCAGAAACTGCCAGCTCCAGTTCGGGGGCAAGGGCTTGTGCTGGCGTATGTGCGTTACGGAACAGCGTAATATGAGGCTGGTAATTGGATGATACATCCAGCCCCAGAACTTTAAGTTTATCACTCAGACGAGAGAACAATACTTGCAAAGCGGCTGGCGGATGAGATGGCCCCAGCCATAAGCAACGGGCATGATGGAATAAGCCATACTGATCGAGCCGGATCTCGAAAGGCGCACATTCTATGTCTGCTGCGGCCTTATAAAGTGCTGGCAGGATGCTGTCATCCTGCATGCCAAGAAAATGCAGCGTCAGATGAAAGTTATCAGCCTTAACCGGTTTTTTATGCCCTTCAGTCAGTAGCTCATGTTGGCAGTGCTTTAATTCCGACCTGAGCTCTTGCGCGGGTAAGGCGAAAAACAGGCGACGCTGCATATCAGTCGTCTGCTTTGCCGTTATAAAGTTTGCCGCCTTGTTGCAGATAAAGTTCCAGCACTGCTTTGCCTTCTGGCTGCAACATGCCGCGAACGACATCAATACCCGCATTACGCAAATAAGCATACGATTGCTCAAATACCGGGCCTTCATCAAAACCAATAGCGCGTGCGTCATCACCGGTTGCAGCACAAACCAGCCGTTTTACGCCGGACCACAAAATAGCGCCCATACACATGGCACAAGGTTCACAAGAAGTGAATAATTCATACTCGTCACTGGAATTTCCCAGACTGAAAGTTTGTAGTCGTTGCTCACCCAGCATGATGGCCATGACTTCACCATGCAGGGTGGAATTGTTCTGCGCAACAACCTGATTCACACCGACGCTGAGCAGCTGCCCGCTGGTACGGTGAATAATAATACTGGCGAACGGACCACCTGTGCCGCGCAACACATTCTGCCGGGCCAGTTCGACGGCCAGCGCCATTTTGTCATCATCGGAATGTAACGGGTGCTGCCAGTCAACGACTTCATTGATCCACTCAGGCAGATGTACAGACAGTGTTACAGATGGATTTGTAGTATGAGTAGGGCAGTGCTGACACACAAAAAAGCTTCCTTATTACAACAGGCATAAGGTCGCATAGTAGCATTGTTCTAGTAATAAAAAAGCGGATGATTATGGGGATCATCCGCCTGTGTTTCCGGCTAAGCAGGATTAGATGGCTGTGCCGTAATAGGCTGCGGTATACAGCGCTTTGACATCTTCTACTGTTGGTTTGCCTGGGTTAGTGAGTGTGCAAGGATCAGCATGGGCATTGGTACTCATGCGCGATAGCACATCGCGGAATTTCGATTCATCAAAATCCACTTCATCGCATTCTTTGAAGCAGGCCGGAATATTCAGTTTTGCATTCAGCTCTCTGACGGCCTGCGCCAGGTCATTGATGCCTAATAGTTTTTCAACCCGATCATATTTATCAGTAAACTGACGGTTAAAATTAATGATGTAAGGCGTCAAAATCGCATTCGCCAGTCCGTGGGTAACACCAAACTCTCCGCCAATTTTATGTGCCAGCGAATGCACCAGACCCAGCGAGGCATTGGTAAAGGCCATACCTGCCAGTGCAGACGCATTGTGCATATTGAAGCGTGCTGCTTTGTTATGCGGATCGGCATAGGCAGTTTCCAGATTTTCCAGTACCAGCTTAATTGCTTCGATGGCATATGGATCAGTAAAAGAGGTGGCGGCAATCGATGCAACCGCTTCGGTGGCGTGTGCCAGCACATCCATACCCGTATTTGCCGTAATGTGAGGAGGCATCAGCTCAGGCAGTGCAGGATCTAGGATCGCAAGATCCGGTACCATATCCGCTGCCACAATAGGGTATTTAATGTGATTTTCGGTATCAGTGATCACTGAGAATGCCGTAATTTCTGAAGCTGTGCCGCTGGTCGACGGAATCGCCACAAATCGGGCTTTATTGCGCAGGGGGGGCATAGAGCCCACAGCAATAATGTCTTCAAATTTGAGATTTGGATGTTCATAGAAACACCACATCACTTTAGCGGCATCTAGTGCGGAACCACCGCCGATAGCGACAATCCAGTCCGGTTCAAATTCCTGCATCGCTTTGGCACCGCGGATAACGGTAGCGACTGAAGGGTTTGGTTCTACACCATCAATGGTGATGCAGCTCATCCCTGCTTGTTCCAGCAGCGCCTGAGCTTGTTCCAGAAAACCAAAACGTTTCATTGAGCTGCCACCTGTAACCAGTGCAGCCCGTTTACCTTTCAGTGTGCTGAGAGTCTGTAGTGCATTTTCGCCGTAGACGATATCGCGGGGAACAGAAAAGTGCATAACGCTCATGTGGTGCTCCTGTATCAATTGAAGTGAAAGATGTATATCAAAAGAGTTTTTATTGAGTCTCTAGTTGAAAATATCATCAATCAGAACAGGAATGGCGTCTTTGATGGAGTTAACAGTTCTCTTCTTTTTCTTTATTATTTTTATGTTAAAAATCAATAAATTATTACATGTTTTCAACATTCTTAAACTGCTGAGAGGTATGCGGATCAGCATAATTTGCTTGCAGCCAGTTATACATGGTTGATGTGGACATTAGCCCGGTTGTTCGTTTCCACAGTGGCTTTTTCCGAAGGTTGTTGCCTTCAAGCGGCTCGTAGCAAATCCAGCTGTTTTGCTGCTGTTGACCGAGGTGTTTTGAAACACGGATATCATTTGAAATATTAATAATCATATAAACCTTAAAATTATTGTTATGCCGAAAAGGCAAGTAATTGAA
>SSEX01000094.1 GCA_008015085.1 Tolumonas sp.
ATAATAGTGCCTTTGCTGTCCCTTATCGGAGTAACAAAAGCACTGACCCAATAATGGTCACCGTTTTTACAACGGTTTTTTACCAGCCCCATCCAGTTATTTCCCTGCTTGATATGTTTCCACATATCTGCAAATGCCTGCGGTGGCATATCAGGGTGGCGTACGACGTGATGGGGGCGATGACGTAATTCTTCGAGTGTGAATCCGGCAATCTTACAAAAGCTCTCATTGGCATCGGTAATGTGACTTTGTAGATCTGTCGTAGAGATCAGATTCAAGTCGGGAGAATAGACTCTTTCTTTTTGAGTAACCGATTGGTTTATTTTCACGGTGAACCTCCAGAGCAATTGCTAAGACAGCTATATAAATGAGCTGCAGTAAATTTGATCTAAGTCAATTTTAAATAAGCAAGTTCCAAGCCAAGTGAAAATTATTATCACTATCACAAATGCGGTATGCGGTTCTAGAAAGCTGCTGCAAAACGCGATCACGATGTGCATTTTGAAAATGCAAAATCCAATGCTGATTCGAGTCAGCATTGGGAAAAAATATGAATATACACAAAAGATAATATATTCATGAAGTTGATCACAATCTGTAAATGTAACAGTTACATCGTTGTAACTGTTACAGCAATGCAACACAGATCACAAACGCTAAAACGTTTTAGCGTCATATTTACCACCACGAAACAGTTATGCTGTTTTTGCTTTGTTACATAGAGTTTCATAGCAAAAGACTGATTAACGTCGTACACCGCAGTGTTCCACTGCACAGTAAGCGGAAACCAACAAAGGATGAACAAATGAACATGAAAACTATCAGCTTCTCTGTTCTTGCTACATTGATTGCAGCAGCTTCTGCACAAGCCATGGCGGCTCCGGTTGAAATCAAAGTGTGGCGTCATGACACCAATGAGAAAGAGATTGCCGCATCTAAAGCTGCAGTGGAACGCTTCAATAAAAGTCAGAATGACTACAAAGTGGTAATGGAGTTGATCCCGGAAGGTGCCTATACCGAGACCATCAATGCTGCAGCACTGGCTGGAAAACTGCCTTGCGCATTGGATATGGACCAGCCGGTTGTTCCTAATTTTGCCTGGGCGGGTAACCTGGTTGAACTGAATGGTCTGCTGCCTGCGGTTCAGCTGGAGCAACTGAACAGTGTTGGTAAAGGCACGTATAAAGGCAAAGTCTATTCTGTCGGTCAATATGACGTATCGCTGAGTTTGTTCAGCCGTAAGAGTGTGCTGGAGAAAAACGGTATCCGGATTGCGACGCTTGATAAACCATACACCCTGGAAGAATTCAATCAGATCCTGGAAAAACTGAAACAATCCGGTGAATTCCGTTATCCGTTTGATATCAACACCAGCTGGAGTGGTGAATGGTATTCCTACGGTTTTGCTCCGTTCCTGCAAAGCTTTGGTGGCGACGAAATCAACCGTGCTAACTACGTTGAATCAGAAGGCGTGCTGAACGGTGAGAAAGCGGTGGCATTTGGTAACTGGATGCAATCTCTGGTGAAAAACAAATACATCGACCGCAAACCAACCGATGATAAAGGCTTCCTGCAGGGCAAAGTGGCGATCCACTACAACGGCTCCTGGGCCGTGGGTGATATGACCAAAGCCTATGGCGATGATCTCGCGATCATGCCGGTGCCTGATTTTGGTCACGGCCCGGTGATTGGTGGTGGCTCATGGCATTGGGGTATCAGTAAAGCCTGTCCGGATAAAGCCGGTGCCGCAAAATGGCTGAGCTTCCTGATGCAGCCAGAAGAAATTGCTGCGATATCTAATGCAACCAGCCTGATCCCGAATACTGCGGCAGCGGCTGCGATGACGGAGAATTATAAAGCTGGCGGAAAATGGCGCGTGTTCTACGAATTCTCAGAGAAATTCGCAAAAATGCGTCCGGAAACACCTGCGTATCCAGTGATCACCAGCAGCTTCGAGAAAGCGATGAACGATATTCTGGATGGAGGTGACGTTCAGGATGCACTGGATAAAGCCGTTGAAGCGATTGAACGTAACATCGAAGACAACAGCGGTTACGGCTTCAAGAAATAAGTTAATACCCACTCTGTAATCGGGCCCGCGCAATGCGGGCCATTCCTGATATTCAGATAGGACGTAAATGATGACCGATTCAGATTTCATTCCCGCTCCGCCGGTGCGGAAAACAGAGAAAGACAGCCTGATGCGGCGTCAGCGGTTTTACGGCTGGCTCATGGGCAGTCCGGCATTTTTCGGATTGATCCTGTTTATCTTTGTTCCTTTTGTAATGGCAATTATTTTGTCATTCACTGATCAACGTTTGTTATCCCCGAATCCAACAGAGGGGGTCGGGCTGCGTAACTACGATCGTCTGTTGTCTGTGACCTGGCTGAAACAAGATGCCCAACGGGACGATCAAAATAAACTTGTGTTAGATGTCAATGGCGAACCTCAATTTGAACGCTTGCGTAAAGTGCTGCGCAAAGATGAGTCGTATAAGGGTTATGGTGAACTTTCTACTTTCACATTCAGTGATTCGCGGATTGTGGTATTAGCAAAAGACCCACTGTTTATCAAATCATTCATCAACACGATTAAATTCGCGTTTCTGGTTATACCGTTGCAGTGCGGTGCCGCATTGTTACTGGCATTACTGGTTAACCTTGGCTTGAAAGGCACCAACTTCTTCCGAACCGCCTATTTTGCGCCGGTAGTGACCTCGATGGTGGTGGTGTCGATTGTCTGGACATTCCTCTATCACAAAGACATCGGGCTGGTGAATGAATTCCTTAACAAAGCCTCATTTGGCATGATTGATAAGATCAACTGGCTGGGTGATCCTGCCTGGTCAATGCCTGCGATTGTCATTATGTCGGCCTGGCAAGGTGCCGGATATCAGATGCTGATCTTTCTGGCGGGTCTGCAGAATATTCCTGAAGACCTCTATGAAGCTGCTTCGCTGGATGGCGCTAACAGCTGGCAGAAATTCGTCAACGTCACGCTGCCGGGGCTGCGCAACACAACTATCTTCGTGATCATTTCCACCACCATCGCGGCATTTGGTCTGTTTACCCAGGTTGATGTCATGACGTCCGGCGGACCAGCCGATTCAACTACGACAGTGATGTATCACGCAGTGCGTAAAGGCTTCCGTGAACAGGATATCGGTTACGGTGCCACCATCAGCGTGGTGTACTTCCTGGTGATTCTGGCGATTGCGCTGGGTCAGAAATACTACTTCGACAAGCGGGAGAAATAATCATGGTTTCCTCATCTAATATGGTTGATCCTCGCTTTATCTACAAACGTCTGCTGACTTATGCAGCCCTGTTATTGCTGGCGTATATCTTCCTGTTCCCTCTGGTGTTCATGATCATGTCGTCATTTAAACCAGAGCAGCAGATCTTCACTGATTTGTTTTCTATCCGGGCTTTGCTGCCGGTCGGAGATGTTTCTCTGCACAACTACATTTCTGTGTTTGAGAAGAGCGCCATAGAAACCATGTTTGTGAACTCCATGTTCATCACGGGTTCAACAGTGTTGCTGGGTTTACTGGTCAACAGTCTGGCTGCGTTTTCTCTGTCGCGTCTGCGCTGGAAAGGGCAGGATTTGGTGCTGGCAGCCATCATTGCACTGTTGATTATTCCATTCGAAGCGATCTCAGTACCTTTGCTGATGCTGGTGGCTCATCTGCCTTGGATTGGTTGGGAAAACGGCCAGATCATTCTGGAAAACTCCTGGCTGAACACATTGCATGTGTTGATCTTGTTGATGGTGGCGAATGCCTTCTCCATCTTCCTGTTCTATCAATTCTTCCGCGATATTCCGAAAGATTTTGATGAAGCTGCAGCGATTGATGGCGCAACCCCGTGGCAGATCTACTGGAAGGTGATTGTGCCGATGTCCGGCCCTGTATTTGCGACAGTTGCTATTCTGCAATTCCTGAATATGTGGAACCAATACCTGTGGCCAATCATGGTGGTGCAGGGTGAGGCGGCGCGTCCGCTGCAGCCGGGAATTCAGCAGTTTTTTGGCACCCAGACGGAATGGGGCGAAATCATGGCCTACGCCAGCATGGTAACCATCCCGGTATTGATTGTGTTCCTGCTGTTCCAGAAGAAATTCGTCAGAAGTATGGCCAGTGCCGGTGTGAAAGGTTGATAAGACGCGAAGCGCAAATCGTTCACCCATAACCGGTTTATTGCGAGTTGATTAGCAAAGAATTTATAGAAGGATTACCAGAATGGCTGATTTAAAACTGAATAAAGTCATTAAACGTTTCGGTGATGTACAGACGATCCACGGTGTGGATCTGGACATTAAACATGGCGAGTTCGTGGTGTTTGTCGGGCCGTCTGGCTGCGGTAAATCAACGCTATTGCGTATGATTGCAGGGCTGGAAACTATTTCCGACGGTGAAGTGATCATTGATGGCCTGACCGTGAATGATGTATCACCGTCTGATCGTGGCATTGCGATGGTGTTCCAGTCTTATGCGCTTTATCCGCACATGACCGTCAAAGAAAACATGAGCTTTGGGCTGCGGCTGGCGAAAAAGCCGAAAGAGGAAATTGAACTGCGTGTGGCTGAAGCGGCCCGTATTCTGAAACTGGAACATCTGCTGGATCGCCTGCCGAAGCAGCTTTCCGGCGGTCAGCGTCAGCGTGTGGCGATTGGCCGTACGATTGTGCGGAACCCGAAAGTGTTCCTGTTCGATGAACCACTCTCTATCCTGGATGCTGAGCTGCGTGTGCAGATGCGTGTGGAAATTTCAAAACTGCATGAGCAGCTGGGCAACACCATGGTGTATGTCACGCACGATCAGGTTGAAGCGATGACCATGGCGGACAAGATTGTAGTGCTGCGTGACGGTCGGGTAGAGCAGGTAGGTGCGCCGCTGGAGCTTTATCACAACCCGGTGAATCAGTTTGTAGCCGGTTTTATCGGTTCGCCACGCATGAACTTCCTCAATGCCAAAGTGCTGCAGATGGATGGTAGTAAAGCCACGCTGGAACTGGCCGGTGGCGAGCAATTCACCATGACCTTAGATCGTCCGGCTACGGTTGGTGATGTGTTGCTGATGGGCATTCGCCCGGAACATCTGGAAGTGGATTCCACCAGCGATGTGAATATTCCGCTAAAAGTAGATGTGGTCGAAGCACTGGGTGGTTCAACCTTCGCTTATACCCAATATGCGGGTGAAGATCAGGTCGTTGTGGTGACGGATGGTAGCCATATTATCCCGCGCGGTAAAACCATCACTGCCAGCTTCAAATTGGAGCATGTGCATCTGTTTGATACCAACACCGCGACCAGCCTGTTACAGCAACAGAAAGCACCGGTTGTTGCCAAAATTTTGTCTGCGGCATGAGAGCAGGGAGAGGTTAATCAATGCCAGTTAATAAAGATAAATTACTGCATGATGTAGTAAGCCTTTTAAGTAAAAAGCATCCCGGTAAGGATTTATCGGAGTTTATGGTTCGGTTTGGTGCTCAGTTTGGTGATGTATTTGCCCGTTTTTCCCGGTTATATGGATCGCGAGACGATTTTTCTAACCGCTTTGCCGAACTGATTCTGGCGCTGGCTGACATGTATCTGGCGCGTGACCCGGAATTACGTGAACTAGATCGTCAGCGAGAAGAAGATAAAGGCTGGTTCATGAGCCCGAACTGGGTTGGTACCATGCTCTATGTCGATCGCTTCAGTAAAAATCTGAAAGGCTTCATGCAGAAAATCGACTATCTGGAAGAGCTGGGTGTCAACTACGTGCACCTGATGCCATTGCTGAAAATGCCGCAGGAAGCCAACGACGGTGGTTATGCGGTGAGCGATTACCGCACAGTAGAGAAACGCTTCGGCTCAATGGCAGACATCCGTAAGATAGCCAGTACCTTCCGTGCCAAAAATATGCTGTTAGAGCTGGATCTGGTGCTAAACCACACCTCTAATGAGCATGAATGGGCACAAAAAGCACTGCAGGGCGAGAAAGAGTATCAGGACATGTACTACATGTATGATGACCGTTCTATGCCCGATGCCTTTGAGCAAACCTTGCCGGAAATCTTCCCGGAAAATGCACCGGGTAACTTTACCTTTCTGCCCGCCATTAACAAATGGGTATTCACGGTCTTTAACACCTACCAATGGGATCTGAACTACACCAACCCGAAAGTCTTTATTGAGATGATCAAGATCCTGCTCAATCTGGCGAATCAGGGGGTGGATGTTCTGCGTCTGGATGCCGTGGCATTCATGTGGAAGAAACTGGGAACGCAAAGTCAGAATCTGGATGAGGCGCATATCCTGCTGCAGCTGTTTAAGGCGTGTAGCAAGATTGCGGCTCCGGGTGCGATTTTCAAAGCCGAAGCGATTGTGCAGCCGCTGGAGATTGTCAAATATCTGGGTGGCGGTGTCGTCGATGAGTGTGAAATTGCCTATAACGCGTCATACATGGTTTACCTGTGGGATGCGATGGCAACCCAGAATAAGCGGATTCTAGAACACGGCTTACAGAATATTCCGAGACTGCCGAAAGGCACCACCTGGATCAACTACATCCGCTGTCACGATGACATCGGTTTAGGTTATGCCGATCAGGATATTCTGGCCGCCGGTTACAACCCGTTCGATCATAAGCAGTTCATGATCTCTTATTATGTCGGCGAGTTTGAGGGGAGCCCGGCCAAAGGTCAGCGGTTCATGTATAACCCGAAAACCAAAGATGCCCGTATTACTGGAGCCACAGCAACACTGCTGGGGCTGGAGAAAGGGCTGGAAGAAGGAAACGCCGGGCTGACTGAGATGGCTGTGCGGAAAATTCTGCTGATGCACAGTGGTATCATGTCATTCGGAGGTATTCCTCTGGTGTATTACGGTGATGAACTGGCCTGCACCAACGATTATTCCTATCTGGACGATCCAACTAAAGTCGATGATAACCGGTGGCTGAACCGCCCGGTCATTGACTGGAAGAAAGCGGCGAAACGCAATCAACCGGGAACTATTGAGCATCGTGTATTCAGTGCGTTGAAGCAGATGATTGCACTGCGCAAAACGATCCCTGAGTTTTACAACGAAAACGATTATCAGCTGGTCAAGAATGAAAACCAGCATGTTTTCTCGTTCCTGCGTATCCGAGACTGGCACAAAACACTGGTGCTGATGAATATGTCGGCTCAACCACAAACCGTTAGCCAGTCAATTCTGGAGCAAACCGGGTTTGGTCACTATGTCTATGATCAGTATCAACAGCAAGATGTGGTGCTGGAAAATGGAAATCTCCAGCTGGAGCCTTATCAGTTCCTGTGGCTGAAACAGAAATAATTCACCCCCTGTGTAATCTCTGACCGTCCGTAAGGGCGGTCTTTTTTATCCCCGCAATGCTGACAGCTTGTTTATTACCTGAATGTTTTTATGCTACGCCGCTGAGAATGGGTTCATTCAGAACAATAACTAATCTATGGGATATCAATGAAAGCATTTCTGCGAGGCACGCTTTTGGTTTCGTTCTTCTTCACATCGGCATCTGCAATAGCGAATGATCGTGTTTGTGTGAACGGTGAGGATATGCGCATTAACAATGTTCAGTTTATGGGGCACGTCAGTAATATTTATAAATCGTTCGGTAAGCCAATCAGAACCAGTAAATGGTTTTATACTGACGGAAACTATTATGTGACGGATTTAATTTATCCCGGCGGAACATTCACCGTCACCGATGAATCCAGTGGCTATGATCGTATTCAGAAGGTCGTGATCACCAAACCAAATATCAGATTACCGAATGGGGTTCAGGTGGGGATGACAGAAAAACTGCTGCATACCTTACTGCATTACGATAGCAACAGCAGTTCCCCCTCATCGGCCTCTATATGGGCTGGATGCGGTTGTAGCTGCGAAACCTCTGTCTCGTTTGAAATGAGTGGCGATCGTCGAATTTCTCAGATTTCGATTGATTACGATTTTGACGATATTTGAAAATTAAAAGGCGAATAATGATTTATTCGCCTTTTAATCTATTCTTCGAGAGTCAGAACTGGTTTCTTCCAGCCATTTTCCTGCCAGGCCTGCAATACACTCACAATCAGTGCATGGTCATCAAATTCAGGCATGCCGGACACGGTAATTGAGCCGATACAGCCGGAACCTAAGATCCGAAGCGGAAAGCTTCCGCCATGAGGTGCATAGTCACGATCCGGAAGTCCCATTTTTTCCTGCAGGTTCGTCTCGTCGCGCTTTAAGCCCAGGCCAATGGCTAATGAGCTATGTTGTAACAGATGTACCACGTTGCGTTTACGACGGGCCCAGTCAGCATTACTGGGGGCGCTACCGGGCATAGCACAGACAAACAGCAGGCGACCAAAAGCTTCTATTTCAATATGAACTGCGGCCTGATTTAGTTCGGCGCCACGTTGTAGCGTACAGCCTAATTCCCATGCCAGCGCCTCATTAAATACCGGCCATTGCAGCGAATCTTCCTGCTGACGAATTTCAGTCAGCAGGTCATTAATTTCCAGCAGATTCATCATTTTCTCCTTACTTTGGAAGGAGGCATGACCGGTCAGCTTATGGTTATGCTTCCTTAGCGTTTTGTTCTAACTTTTTATTCAGGGATTCGGCCAGCTCAGCCGGCGTTTCCACCATGTTTTCTTCACCCTGCACAGGGAACACTGCCACATCAATACCGTCTTGTGTCAGACCATCAATCCAGCGTTCCAGCCAGATTTTCAGTGTGATCGCCTGAGGCTGATAACGTTCTAAGTCACCAACTGCCCACAGTTTGGCATAGTCAGGATGAGGCCAGACTGGCAGACAATTTTCATCACTGTCTGAATTTAAGAATAGCAGCCCATTGTCATCTTTCAGTGCCCATAATTCGCCACTACGAGCTACTTTGCTGATGAAATGATCATAACGGTAATCAGCGTTTAGTCTCAGTGCGGCGTTGCGTTCCAGATCGGTTAGTTCGTAGCTCATGATGTCTCTTCGTTCACAGATAAAACAGAAAGGTATGATCCCATCTGTTATCCGACTTGTCCAAGCAGAATTCATTATCATCATGGTTATATATTACATATCAGATAAATATAGTGTTTTATGGGCTCAATTATGGAATGGCTGGCTATTTATTCGGCATGTGATTGGTTGTTCGTAAAAATGTCTTGCTTGTTGGGAGGGTACTCTCTATTATCCGCCCCACTGACGCGGGGTGGAGCAGCTTGGTAGCTCGTCGGGCTCATAACCCGAAGGTCGTAGGTTCAAATCCTGCCCCCGCAACCAGATTCGAAAAGTAATGTATTGACGCGGGATGGAGCAGCTCGGTAGCTCGTCGGGCTCATAACCCGAAGGTCGTAGGTTCAAATCCTGCTCCCGCAACCACATTAGAAAGGCCGCTTACATAAAGCGGCCTTTTTCGTTTTCCGCTTTCACTCTGAATTCGCTGATTGATTTTTCTGGTCTGATTGTTCCTGTTCCGACTCTTCCAGCCATTCCTGCCAGATGGCGATCAATACAGCCAGAATAACCGGCCCCATAAACAACCCGACTAATCCGAAAGCGGCCAGCCCGCCCAGCACACCAAACATCACCAGCAGGAAGGGGATTTGGGAAGCATTACTGATCACGATAGGGCGAACTAAATTATCGACCGAGCTGACAGCGAGCGCTCCCCAGGCAAGAAGAATGATACCGTTCAGGTATTGTCCGCCGATGAGCAGGAACAGGGCAATGCCTCCCCAGGCAAATGGTGCACCGAAAGGTACCATTGCTACCAATGCGGTAATGGTGCCGAGTAACATGGGGGCGGACAGTCCGAGCCACCAATATCCGATCCCGGCAACAACACCCTGCGCCAAAGCTGTAATTATCAGACCCCAGACGACCGCCGTTGTCATGTTGCCAACAGCGATCAGGTAATTATTCACCCGCTCCCCGAGAAAACGGAACAAGACACGGTGCACCTGAGAAAAGAGTTGTTCACCGTCTCTGAACAGAAAAAACAAGGTGATGAGTGTAAAACCGACTTTGGCGGCATTTCGCCCGACATCGCCTAACAGCGATATCATTTGGTTCGAACTTTCCTGTAGCCATAACGCTACTTTATTCTGGACTAGATTAGGTTCCTGAGAACTTTGCGTGATCAGGCCGTTCAGCCAGTCGCCGAGCCAGGGTAATGTTTTTATATAGTCGGGCAGTGCTGGTGGCCCTTGAGTGATCAACGAGTTTATATGGGTATAGACGGTGCCGATTTCATGACGCAGCAGTGAAATGACCCACAGCGTCGGCAGAATGAATGCTGTCGTGATCAGCATGGTCATCAGTAATGCACTCAACGTAGCATTCACTTTGAGAGATCGGTATAGGAAAGAGTAAATCGGCCAGCTGGTATAAGCGATGATCATGGCCCAGGCGACGGGGATCAGAAAGGGCTGGAGGACGAAATAACCCAGTGCAATTAAACCCGCCAACAAAAGCCCCACAATAGTCCGGCGAATAAAACGAGCTGTCACTTGATCAATCATTTCGGGTTCCGCCAATTGGTTGATTATTGATCACCCAAGTCAGGATATTATTTGTTAATTGTGTCGTAGCAACGCCAAAGGCATCAACGACCGAACTTATTTCTCCATTATTGCTACGCATTAATTGCTCAAAGTACTGACTGGCAATGATCTGTCGGGAGTTTGCATTGATCAGCTGTGCGTGTATGGCAATATGCACTTGCGGTATGCCATCCCGGTATTCGCTCTGAAATGCACTGATTTCACTCGTTAATAACAAATCACTATTGAGCGCACTGTTTTCTGTCGATACGGTTTGTAGCCGTCCGTCTTTGCGGAAGGTATCGATCATGTGATCTCGCAATAGTATCGGCAGACGATCACTCCAGCGCGCCCCTTTATAACTAGTAAGCTGGTTACGCTCTGGCATCACCGCAATACGGGAGCTGTCTAAGGTTTGATTGGCATAAGGAATGGCAATTTTCAGTACCAAAGACGACACAGAAATATGATTCGGCTTTGGAGCCGCTGTAGCTATGGGCAGCGAATAAACATGATATTGCTTGGTTTCCGGTAGTAATGAACATCCGCTGAATAGCAGTGTAAACAGGATCAAATAGCATCGACGAATATGGTTTTTCATGGCTGAAACTCCTGATTTTTCTCTCTGTCGAGCAGAAAACCGGAGGGATCATCCTCAAGCCGCTGGCTCAATCTGCGAAGCGAAGTCAACGTCGCTCTTAATTCCTGCAATGCCGGGCCGAGTTCGCTCATACTTTGCAGGCCATCGCCCAGCGATGTCTGATGAGTCTTAACCAGATTATCAATACGCTGCGTCGCTTTTTCCAAAGCGGTAAGCGAGTCTGTCGCCGCAGTCAGCATTTGATATCCTTCTTTGCTCAAAAGCGCATCGGTATGCAGCGCTAACCGCGATAGATCATGCATGGTGTTATCTGCTTGTTTGGTGAGAGTGTTCAATTGATGAAGCGTCTCAGCCAGATCATTTCGTTGCATCGCTATGGTGCCGGAGATTTGTTCTATGTGACTGAGCGTTTTACTCAGGTTATCGACGTTAGTAGCAGAAAACAGATGGTTTAGATTTTCAGTCAGGTTATTCACGGAACCCATCAGGTTTTCTCCGTTCATCAGAAAACGGCTGATGGGTGAGGGATCTGCAATAATGGCAGGGGCATGGCCATCAGCCCCTTGCAATGGAGGACTATCCGGGCTGCCGCCGACTAAACGAATGAGAGCACTGCCAGTTATATTGGCTAATGCCAAACGGGCATGGGTATCTTGTTTCACAGGGGTAGTGGCGGATAGTCTGGCGTGTGCCCAGACCTTGCGAGGGTCGGTGCGGTCTAATTCAAGGCTCTCAACTTCACCCACTTTGATCCCGCTGTATTCAACGGCGCTGCCAGCAGTCAGGCCACTGACTTCTTCGTTGAAAATGATGTCGTAGTATACAAATTCGTTTTTTGAGCCTGATTTATTCAGCCAGAGCGCCATAAGTAGGATCCCCGTAAAGGCTGAGAGAATGAATATCCCGATAAGTACATGATGAGCGCGGGTTTCCATCTCAGCACGCCTCCGAATGTCTTTCTGCCGCCAGCTGCGCAGCGCGCCCACGAGGGCCATGAAAATACTCTTTGATCCAGGGGTCATTGCTCTGAGCAACATTCGGCAGTGTATCGGCAATTATGACCTGATGATTGGCCAGAACTGCAACTCGATCACATATACTATAGAGCGTATCAAGATCGTGCGTGACCAGAAATACCGTCAGACCTAGTGCATCCCGTAAGGTCAGTATCAGCTGATCAAAAGCGGCTGCGGCAATCGGGTCTAAACCGGCGGTGGGTTCATCCAGAAATAAGACTTCCGGGTCTAATGCAAGGGCTCGAGCCAGCGCAGCGCGTTTAATCATACCACCGGACAGTGCATCCGGATATTTATCGCTGGCATCCGCAGGTAAACCCACCAGTGCCAGTTTGATTTTTGCCAGATGTTCTGCATCGGGACGGCTTAATTTTGCATGTTCAATCAAGGGGAGTGCGGCATTCTCTAATACCGTCAGCGAGGTAAATAATGCACCCCGTTGAAATAAAATACCTAACCGCTGTTCTGTCTCTGTCCGGTGGTGTTGTGACATATCATTGAGTGATTCACCAAAAATTTGAATGTTGCCTGCGTCAGGGGTATGCAGACCGACAATACTTCGTAGTAAAACCGATTTTCCTGAACCGGAACCGCCCACTACTGCGATAATGTCTCTCTGGTGGATATCCAGATCCAGATTTTCATGCACAGTCTGGTTGCCAAAACGGTTGGTCAGGCCCCGAATGCGGATAATGACAGATTCAGCATCGTTCACCAGCTCATCTCCATAAAGAACAGGGCAGCGAGAGCATCTAACAGGATCACCATAAAGATAGACTGAACAACACTGGAAATCGTGTGTTCACCGACAGATTGTGCGCTACCGCTGACTTTGAACCCCTCCAGACAGCCAATGACCGCAATGACAAATGCAAACACTGGAGCTTTACTGATACCGACAAGAAAGTGAGTAAGACTGATATCACGCTGTAATATGGTTAAGAATAAGCGGGGAGAAATATTCAACTCTAATGAACACACCAGTGCGCCGCCAATAATGCCACAGACCATGGCAATGAAAGTCAGAACAGGCAGTGATATCAGCATGGCTAACACTCTGGGTAATACCAGTAACTCGACAGGGTTGAGCCCTAATGCTCTGATGGCATCAATTTCCTCGTTCGCTTTCATGGCGCCGATTTGTGCGGTAAATGAGCTGGCTGTACGGCCAGCCAGAAGGATGGCTGCCAGCAAGACACCAAATTCTCTTAAGAAAGCAAAGGCCACCAGATCGACGGTATATATGCTCGCCCCAAAATCAAACAAAACGGTTGTGCCCAGAAAGGCGACCACCGCGCCGACAAGAAACGTCAGTAAGGCCACAATGGGAACAGCATTCAGACCGGTTTGTTCTATATGAGCCACCAGCGACGTGATCCGCCAGCGGCGAGGGTGGAGTAAAGAAAGCATTAAGGTTTCAATCGTTAACCCTATGAACCCTAGCAGCGCGATTTGTTGCTGCCAGATCTTGCTGCTGACCAGCCCGATCTGTGCTAAGAAATCGGTGAAGAATGAATGTATGGATGAGGATGAAGGGGTTTCAATATTCGTCATTGCAGCCGCGACTTTGAGGAGTAAGGCTAATTGCTCTGCAGGCAGTTCAGTGCCTGATTGTGATAACGCCTGAATTTGTTGTGGGCCAATCAGGTCAGAGAGTAATACGGCTCCGGCGGTATCCAGTGCGCCTAAATAACGCCAGTCAATGCGCGTGTTGTCAGTTAAAGGTGATGGAATATTAGATAGTTGTGCTTTGATGGTAGCGTAGTGAGCAAGAAGCCAGTCTCCACCTATCTGTAATTCGGGATATGCCTTTCCGCTTATCTGTCTGACAAAGCCTGTTTTCTGCTCTGTGGTCACGTTTATCCCCTTACTTTGCACTTATTCCCTCAGGGAACCAATCTTCCATCAACAAGGTGGATCTGCCGGTCAGCGGCCTGAGCAAACACCGCATCATGGGTCACGGCGACAATGGCACACTGATGGCTGCGAGTCAGACCATGCAAAATTTCACGTACATTCATACTGGCTTTCGTGTCTAACGCGCCGGTAGGTTCATCGGCCAGGATCAGAATCGGATCATTGGCTAATGCTCGGGCAATGGCTACGCGCTGTCGCTGTCCACCTGAAAGCTGGCTTGGCAGTTTGTGCTTGTGATCGTGTAAATCAAGACTATCCAACAGTTGTGATGCTTTTTCTTTCGCCTGTGACTCTGTCAACAGACCCAATTTCCGCATGGGCAGCATGACATTATCCAGTGAGGAAAATTCGGCTAGCAAAAAGTGGAACTGGAATACAAAACCAATGCGTTGCAGCCGGATTTTTGCCAGCTGATGGTCGCTGAACAAGTTCGTTTCCGTATTTTCCAGCCAGAGCTTTCCTGAAGTAGGGGTATCAAGCAGGCCGAGCAGATAGAGTAGGGAGGATTTACCTGAGCCGGAAGGCCCCATAATGGCGACAAACTCACTCTTTCCTATCGTCAGATTAATATCCTGAACCAGCGTCACCTGCACTTCGCCCGGTAAAATACGGGTCAGATTTTCGGTGCGGAGGATATCGCTCATTCGGCCCCCCTCAATATATCAACCGGCTGTACC
>SSEX01000108.1 GCA_008015085.1 Tolumonas sp.
CTGACTTACACGACTAACGATACCGTATAAATCTGCCATACTCATAGAGGTGAAAGGTTGAGTGCTGGCAGGTAGATATGCAATTTCGCGGATTTACACTGATAGAACTTCTGATAACCATTGTTATCGGCGTTATCCTACTTACGGTGGGGGTACCGTCCATGCAGCAATTTCTCATCTCTTCTGCCGTGACACATGAATCGAATAATTTATTTAATGCGTTTCATTCGGCCCGCAGTCAGGCAATAGCGCTTAATCAGGATATCGTGCTCTGTTATGCCAATACAACCAACACCTGCACAACGACGAGCTTGGATCATCTGCTAATTTTTGCCGATAAAGATAAAAATGGAGTTTTGGACACAGCCAATGCTGATCCTGATGTAGTTTTATTGGTTGGTGGAACTGTTAGTAACCGCATAACTATCACGCTTCCACAGGCAACTTATCGATTCACCCAGGAAGGTATGTTGCGTAGCAACGGTTCCACAATAACGTTATATAATAAAGACTCTAGTTGCACTGCCCGTAAACTCATAGTCTCTTTATCTGGCAGTGCGCAAATGTGCGATTACAGTAAAGCAGGAACTCTCGGATGTCCGACCGGAAGTTATTGCCCTTAACTTAACCAAGCAGATAGATCAACACCTGCATCACCACCAGCCCAAACACGCCAGCCAGCACATCATCAATCATGATACCCAGGCCGCCCTTAACGTAGCGATCCAGCCAACGGATTGGCCAGGGTTTAATGATATCGAACAGACGGAAAATCAGAAAACCGGCCACCAGCCAGGCAATTCCTTTCGGGGCAGCGATCATTGTGATCCAAAAGCCGACAAATTCATCCCAGACAATCGAGCCATGATCTGCTTGCCCTATCGCATCAGTCGCAGACTGACAGATCCAGATACCGGCGATCGCAGCCACAGCAGTAATGGCAACATAGATGCTTAACGGTAAATCCATCATCAGCCAATAAAAAGGAATCGCAGCCAGCGTACCAAAGGTGCCCGAAGCAACCGGCGATAACCCGGAGCCAAAACCGGTTGCCAGCCAGTGCAGCGGATTACGCCAGTTCAAACGTTCGAACGCATCCCGGCTTTTATGATGTTTTTCCAGCTTCGCCATGGTGAAAATGCTCCCAACCACTAATATGTAATTCAACCGATTTGCCCTGATGATACCAGCATATCTGCGGTGTACCTTCGGTGATAGTTCCTATACGGGTTAATGGCAGAGTCAATGCCGTTGCCAGTTCTTCCAGTTGAGGTTCATGTTCTGACGGAACAGTAAAGCACAGCTCATAATCATCACCGCCGCCTAAAGCCAGCTGTAATGCCTGATCAGGTGTCACACTTTGCGTTACCGCCGAATCAATCGGCAATGAACTTAATTCAATTTCAGCTGCCACCTTTGATGCTCTTAGGATATGCATCAGATCACCAGCCAATCCGTCCGACAGATCCAGCGCGCTGTTAGCAATACCGCGTAATGCTATTCCCAGCTCACAACGTGGCTGAGGGTAGTCCATGTGCTGAACGCATATCTTGAGCGCTTCATCAGGTACATGAAATTGATGAAGTCGTTGCTGAACCGCGAGTGCCGCAGCCCCTAACGTGCCGCTAACATAAATAGCGTCCCCAACTTTGGCACCACGGCGACGTATCGCCGCTTTCGCCGCTACAGTTCCTTTTGCTGAAACAGTGATCGACAATGGGCCTCGAGTGGTATCGCCACCAATTAGTGCAACATGATGCTTGGCTGCCAGCGAATGAAAGCCTTTAGCAAATTCAGCCAGCCAGTGCTCTGTGGCTGAGGGTAAGGTGATAGCCAATGATACCCAGCGAGGCGTCGCGCCCATTGCCGCCAAATCAGAAAGATTCACCGCTAAAACTTTATGCCCTAAAGCGAAAGGATCAATATCCGGAAAGAAATGCACGCCACTGTTAAGGGAGTCTGTAGTGACAGCCAGACATTCTCCGACTGGAATATTCAGCAATGCACAATCGTCGCCAATGCCGAGTTCCACATCGTCACGCGGCGCAGAGAGTGAAGCGAAATAGTACTGGATCAGTTCAAACTCACCCAATGTTCATTCCTCTTATCAATCCTCTTTTGACTTGTTCTTTTTCTGATAATAAAAATCCCCGTCATTCCGGGAGAAAAACGGGGATATTTAAGTGTCTGCTAAGGAGCAAAATAGACTACTGACGTAGCCCCATCTGCTTAACCACTTTATCCAGCACACCGTTTACGAACTTGTGACTGTCATCAGCAGCAAACGATTTTGCCAGCTCGATTGCTTCGTTGATCACCACTGTATATGGCACATCTTTGCAATAGCTCAGCTCGTAGCAGGCCAGACGCAACACACCTTTATCTACCTGATCCAGATCGTCCAGCTTACGGGACAAAAACGGTGAAAAGGTAGCATCCAGATTCGATACATTGGTCGCAACACCCGTCAGTAACAGCTCAAAATAAGGCAGATCTACCCCTTTGGTAGGCTGCTCAAGTTTAAACTGTTCAGCGATGTCAGCGACATTATCCTGAGTTAACTGCCACTGATAAATAGCTTGCAGTGCTAACTGGCGCGCTTTGCGGCGTTCAGCAGGTTTCAATCTTTCTCTCCTATCATGCGCCCAGAGCGTTCATGACATTAATCATTTCCAATGTGCTGAGTGCGGCTTCGACACCTTTGTTACCCGCTTTAGTACCAGCACGCTCAATAGCCTGTTCAATGTTTTCGGTGGTTAATACACCGAAAGCAACCGGAATTTCAGCATCCAGCGCAACCTGAGCCAGACCTTTAGCACACTCGCCAGATACATACTCAAAGTGAGCAGTACCACCGCGGATAACGCAACCCAGTGCAACGATGCCATCAAATTGTTTGCTCTTAGCCAGACGTTTCGCCGCCAGAGGCAATTCAACCGCACCAGGAACCTTCACGATGGTGATATTTTCGTCAGCAATTTGCCCCTGACGTTTCAACGTATCCAGTGCACCTTCTACCAGACGGTCGTTGATGAAACTGTTAAAACGAGACACTACGATCGCAACTTTGGCCTGTGGAGCCGGGATAACGCCTTCAATCACTTTCATGGGGAATCCTATAATCTGTTATGCCAGATAAACAAAACCTGATAAGTCTATCACATTCAGCGCATGACCAAAATATGCGCCGAATGATCCGTTATTCACTGATATATTCGGTCACTTCCAGCCCGAAACCGGAAAGCGCATAGCGTTTCGGGGAACTGAGCAGACGCATTTGTTTCACGCCCATCGCTTTGAGGATCTGAGAACCTACGCCGACACGGCGTGAAGCGATATTAGGTTTACAAACTTCTGTTGTGCTTCCTGCATCGACTGCAGCGTAATGATCCAGTCGGGCCAACAATTCAGCTTCGCCGGTCTGATGACCGATAACCACAATAATGCCGCCCTCTTCATTGATACGACGCATCGCCTTATCCAGTGGCCAGCTACCCGCTGTTCCACGCTGACAGTTCAGCACATCATTCAGATAATCATGCAGATGAACACGCACCAATACAGGCTTAGATGGATCTTTAGGTGGCTTGCTCAGCGCAAAATGCAGCTGGTTGTCAATCGTATCGCGGAACGTTGTCAGCTCAAATTCACCATATTCTGTCGGCATGTGGCATTGCGACACTTTCTGAATGGTCGTTTCATGCTGATTCCGGTATTCGATCAGATCGGCAATCGTGCCTAATTTAATTCCATGCTGTTCAGCGAAAATTTCCAGATCCGGACGACGCGCCATCGTGCCGTCTTCATTCAGAATTTCCACAATCACAGCGGCTGGTTCCAGTCCGGCCAGACGAGCCAGATCACAACCTGCTTCAGTATGACCATTACGGGTCAGCACACCGCCATCCTGCGCCATCAAAGGGAAAATATGCCCTGGCTGTACAACGTCGCTTGGTTTGGCATCAGGAGCAACAGCTGCCTGCACGGTTCGGGCACGATCAGCTGCCGATATTCCGGTCGTTACCCCTTCAGCCGCTTCAATAGAAACGGTGAATGCAGTAGAAAACTGAGCTTCATTTTTATCGACCATCAACGGCAGGTTGAGTTGCTTACAGCGCGCTTTTGACAAGGTCAGACAAATCAGCCCACGACCATAACGCGCCATAAAGTTGATATCTTCAGGGCGCACCATAGATGCAGCCATCAGGATATCACCTTCATTCTCCCGATCTTCGTCATCCATCAGAATGACCATTTTCCCCTGACGAAAATCTTCAATAATCTCTTCAATCTTACTGATAGCCATGACTACCTCTCAGTCAGTTATCGCAAAAAACCGTTTTGGGCCAGCATATCCATTGTTATGTTGCTCTGGCTGGAGTGTGCCGCTTTATCACCCAACAGTAACCGTTCCAGATAGCGGGCAATCACATCCACTTCCAGATTGACTTTCACACCCGTCTGCCATTCATCGACCGTGGTTTCAGCACTTGTGTGAGGAACAATGGTCAGTTTGAACTTGGCACCATCAATCGCATTGACCGTCAGGCTGATGCCATCAACGGTAATCGAACCTTTTTCAGCGATATATTTGGCCAGTTCATCCGGCGCTTTGATCCAATATTCTTTAGCCCGGCCGAGCTGTTTAACCGCAACAATTTCACCAACGCCATCCACATGACCAGAGACCAGATGGCCGCCAAGACGAGTATCCGGTGTCAGTGCACGCTCAAGATTCACTTTTTGCCCTGCCTGATAATAAGCAAAGCTGCTGCGTTGTAAGGTTTCCAAAGACAGGTCGGCCACGTAGCCATCACCTGTCAATTCAACTACCGTCAGGCAAACGCCGTTAGTTGCAATCGAATCACCCAGCTTCACATCAGACAGATCCAGCTTGCCACTTTTGACCCGAACGGAAATGTCTTCCCCTTTCGGCTGTATGGCAGCCAGTGTACCTACCGCTTCAATAATTCCGGTAAACATCGTTATTCCTTCTTAGGCTGTAAGGTCAGTCGCACATCATCACCGATCTTACGGACATCCTGCCATTGCCAGTCAGCTACATCAGTCATGTGCTGAAACTCAGGCAAGTTAACTAGACCCCGAGCCGTATTGCCCATCAGTTTCGGAGCAAGATAAACAATCAGCTCATCAACCAGCCCTGCATTGATGAGAGCCCCAGCCAGCGAAGCGCCTGCCTCGACCCAGAGATCATTGATATTACGCTGTGCCAGTGTTTTCATCAGCTGCAGTAAATTCAGCTTGCCAGATGCAGCCTGAGGAACCAAGACCTGATGTACCGACTCCGGCCATTGTCCTTGTTCTTTGGAACGAGCCAGCCAGATTTCACCCGGAATTGAAAACAGCCGGGCGGAAGATTCAATACGGCATTGAGAGTCCATGATGATACGGATCGGTTGACGTACATCCTCTGCCGGATAAATCGTTTGTACTGACGGTGCTAGCTGTTCCCAGCGCACATTTAATGATGGATCGTCTACCAATACAGTATCGGCACCCGTTAATATGGCACTGCTTTGTGCTCGCAGACGCTGCACATCAGCTCTGGCGGCGGGTGACGTGATCCATTGGCTTTCACCATTAGCTAACGCCGTTCTGCCATCCAGGCTGGCAGCCAGTTTTAAGCGAACATAAGGCAATCCGGTTTTCATGCGTTTAATAAAACCAGAATTCAATGCCTCAGCCTGAGCCTGCTGCAGCCCAACATGAACCTCAACACCAGCATCCGCAAGACGGCGCATCCCCCGACCAGAAACCTGCGGGTTCGGATCTTCCATCGCTGCCACAACACGGGTGACACCTGCAGCAACCAAAGCATCCGCACACGGCGGTGTCCGTCCAAAATGAGAGCAAGGCTCCAGCGTAACATAGGCTGTTGCACCACAAGCATTATCACCAGCTGCACGTAACGCATGCACTTCGGCATGTGGTTCACCAGCCTTACGGTGAAAGCCTTCTCCAATAATCACGCCATTTTTGACAATAACACAGCCAACATTCGGATTAGGAGACGTCGTAAACCGACCTTGCGCAGCCAGTTGTAACGCCCGGCTCATATAAAGATGATCTTCGGCAGAAAACACTTATTTCTCCAGACGGGCGATCTCTTCACCAAACTCACGGATATCTTCAAAACTACGATAAACCGAGGCGAAACGGATATAAGCCACTTTATCCAGCGACTTCAGCTCTTCCATCACCAGATTACCAATGATTTTTGACATAATTTCCCGTTCACCGGTCGCCCGCAGATTGGATTTAATACGATTAATACTCTGTTCTATCAATTCGGTACTTACAGGCCGTTTTTCAAGGGCCCGCTGAATACCATTGCGTAATTTATCTTCGTTAAATGGCTCACGGACACCATTACTTTTAATGACACGCGGCATCACTAATTCAGCCATTTCAAAGGTCGTAAACCGTTCATGGCACACCAGACATTCCCGGCGGCGACGCACCTGATGCCCGTCCGCTACCAGGCGCGAATCGATTACTTTCGTGTCATCGGCATTACAAAATGGACAATGCATCTGTGATAAATCCTGAAACCTGTTGTTATTGCCAGTCTATCAGAGTTCGCTGAAACGCCAATATTTTCACGTTTAAACCAGAGATTAAGCTCTTTGACATGCTTTATAGCAATTCTCTGTGTAGAATTTAACCCGTTTGCACGGAACGACATAAATAAAAAACAATGAAAAAAAACAATATACTGACTAATGAAGAATTAGACATGCTGCTCTGCATTTCAGATACAGCACTTCACGATCAATCTGATAATTTTAATTATCTTCAGATTGCCAATGAGCGTTTACTACCATTACTGAATAAAGCAAACAGTCTGTTTGTTGAAGCTAATTTTAAAAATCACCATCTGCGCTTTCCGCTGAATATACAAACCAGCGATGCCGGCTGCATAGTACCTCAGCTTGGAACACCCGATATCTATGAACATGCCAATCCAGGCAGACGCCCATGGCGGCTGGATCACCCGATTGATTTAGAGCTGCTTAATGAATCCGGAAAACGTTTGCCTTTTGAAATCATTAATATATCAGCCAGTGGCTTACTTATACGTGGTCATAGCTCAGCATTAACGCTGGGAGAACAATTCACGGGCATACTCAGTAGTGCCAGCTACTCAATTCATCTCTATGGTGTAGTAATTCGTAATAAAAAACGAAAAAATGCCATGCAGGAATGGGCTATTCGTTTAACACTGGATGCGAATAATCACGAATTATTGCAGGAATACATTTACCAGCAACACAACCATCAGTTGCTGAAATCTACACCTGAACTCACTGAAAGCCCTTAACAAAACAGCCGGCACATGGCCGGCTGTTAATCATTTCACAATCAGTTAGCGATTAGGCATATACCGGGAAGCGTTTGCAGATATCCAGCACTTTAGTGCGAGTAGCAGCAATCACCGCTTCATCAGTCGTGTTGTCCAGCACATCACAGATCCACCCAGCCAGCTCTTTTGCTTCAGCTTCTTTGAAGCCACGGCGAGTGATAGATGGAGAGCCAATACGGATACCAGAAGTAACAAATGGTGAGCGTGGGTCATTAGGCACCGCGTTCTTGTTCACAGTGATATTCGCCAGACCCAATGCAGCATCCGCTTCTTTACCGGTCAGTTCACGATCAGTGAAATCAACCAGGAACAGGTGGTTCTCAGTACCGCCAGACACGATCTTGTAACCACGAGCCAGGAATACTTCTACCATCGCTTTGGAGTTTTTCACTACCTGCTGCTGGTAAGCTTTGAATTCTGGTTCCATTGCTTCTTTGAACGCAACTGCTTTACCCGCAATAACGTGCATCAGTGGGCCACCCTGTGAACCAGGGAATACCGCAGAATTCAGTTTCTTGTGCAGTTCTTCATCATTTACCGCAGACAAAATCAAACCACCACGAGGGCCGGCCAGAGTCTTGTGAGTAGTTGAAGTCACAACATGAGCATGCGGAACTGGGTTTGGATAAACGCCAGCAGCAACCAGACCAGCAACATGCGCCATATCAACAAACAGGTAAGCACCTACTTTGTCAGCGATTTCACGCATCTTCGCCCAGTCAACCACGCCTGAGTAAGCAGAGAAGCCGCCCAGTACCATTTTCGGTTTATGTTCCAGAGCCAAACGCTCCAGCTCGACGTAATCGATCTTACCGGTTGCATCAATACCATAAGGAATGATGTTATACAGCTTACCAGAGAAGTTAACTGGTGAACCGTGGGTCAGGTGACCACCATGTGCCAGATTCATACCCAGCACAGTATCACCTGGTTTCAGCAGTGCCATATAAACAGCTGCGTTTGCTTGTGAACCAGAGTGAGGCTGAACGTTCGCATAAACAGCGCCAAACAGCGCTTTAGCTCGTTCAATAGCCAATGTTTCCGTTTTATCAACAAACTCACAACCACCGTAATAACGCTTGCCAGGGTAACCTTCAGCATATTTATTGGTTAATTGTGATCCCTGTGCTTGCATTACACGCGGGCTAGTGTAGTTTTCGGAAGCAATCAATTCGATATGCTCTTCCTGACGCTGTGTTTCCTCCACGATTGAAGCCCACAGCTCCGGATCATAATCGGCGATGTTCATATCACGCTTCAGCATTACAAGTGTCTCCTGACTCATGGCGTCATGTTAGGGTATTGTTATATTCTACCCTGACTAACGGGGCGACGCATCAACAAAGCGACGACTTTTTATAAACATCCCCTATCCCTTTGCTCGTTTCCCGAACGAAGATGTAATCGACCGTTTTTTGCTATTTTTCCAATGAAAATGCTGACAACGTACGAGAATCTGCGGTAATCTTGCGAGTCATCATGAAAACGACCACATTTCGGACAGTTTTTAAACAACACAAGTCTGAAAAGTGGCTAAAATGAAAGATAGCTGCATGTTTGCAGAGGATAGCGACTCAATGACTGCAAAATTCCGTATTTTAGTGCTTAACGGCCCCAACCTGAATTTACTGGGTAAACGCGAGCCTGGCATCTATGGTGCGGCAACGCTGGAAGACATCATCACTGGTCTGCAGAAAAAGGCTGCTGAGCTGAATGTCGAGCTAACCCATAAACAATCCAATGCGGAATATGAACTGGTGGACACCATCCATCAGGCTATCGGCATTGTTGATTTTATCCTCATCAACCCGGCAGCCTTCACGCACACCAGTGTTGCTATTCGTGATGCTCTGCTGGGTGTCGCTATTCCTTTCATTGAAATTCATTTATCTAATGTTCATGCCCGAGAACCTTTCCGTCATCACTCCTATTTGTCTGATGTAGCCAAAGGCGTGATTTGCGGTCTGGGTGCAGACGGTTATGAATTTGCACTTACCGCGGCCGTCCGTCATCTGGAACGGTCATCCCGTAATTAACAAGCAGAAGAAGTTGAACTGAGAATGCAAATGGATATCCGTAAAATCAAAAAACTGATCGAACTGGTTGAAGAATCCGGCATTGCTGAACTGGAAATTTCCGAAGGGGAAGAGTCTGTTCGCATCAGCCGCGCAGTCAGTGGTCAGGTTGCACCAATGGTCAATTTCGCAGTACCTCAGGCACCACAAGCTGTGCAAGCCGCAGTAGCTGCACCAGCAGCGACTGCAGCACCAGCGGCTGACTCTGTCAGTGGTTATACCCTGCGCTCCCCAATGGTGGGAACTTTCTACCGTTCTTCAGGCCCGGATGCAAAAGCATTCGTAGAAGTTGGCCAAACGGTAAAAGTAGGTGACCCGCTATGCATCGTTGAAGCCATGAAAATGATGAACCAGATCCAGTCTGATAAAGCAGGTGTAGTGAAAAGCATCCTGGTTGAAAACGGTGATACCGTTGAATTTGATCAGCCTCTGTTTATCATCGAATAAGAGAGCCCGCTATGTTGGATAAAATTGTCATCGCTAACCGTGGCGAGATCGCGCTGCGCATTCTGCGCGCATGCAAAGAACTCGGTATCAAAACGGTAGCTGTGCATTCCACTGCAGATCGCGATCTGAAGCATGTCAAACTGGCTGACGAAACAATCTGTATTGGTAAACCAGCTGCAAAAGAATCATACCTGAACGTACCCTCTATTATTGCCGCTGCAGAAGTTACTGGCGCAGTTGCAATCCATCCGGGGTATGGCTTCCTGTCTGAAAATGCGGATTTTGCCGAACAGGTAGAAAAATCAGGCTTTATTTTCATTGGCCCAAAAGCAGACACTATCCGCCTGATGGGCGATAAAGTATCCGCTATCAATGCCATGAAAAAAGCAGGTGTACCTTGTGTACCTGGCTCTGGCGGCCCGATCGGTGATGACGCTAAAGAGAATGCTGCGATCGCTAAGCGCATCGGCTATCCGGTGATCATTAAGGCTGCTGGTGGCGGCGGTGGCCGTGGTATGCGCGTTGTACGCCAGGAAAGCGAACTGGAAAACTCGGTTGCCTTAACAAAATCAGAAGCTGGCCAGTTCTTCGGTAATGACATGGTTTACATGGAGAAATACCTGGAAAACCCACGTCATATCGAAATTCAGGTATTAGCTGATGGTCAGGGTAATGCCATTTATCTGGGTGAACGTGATTGCTCGATGCAACGCCGTCACCAGAAAGTCGTTGAAGAAGCGCCGGCTCCTGGCATTACTGAAGACATGCGTCGCTACATTGGTGAGCGCTGTGTTCGCGCCTGTATCGAAATCGGTTATCGCGGTGCCGGTACGTTTGAATTTCTGTACGAAAACGGCGAATTCTATTTCATTGAAATGAATACCCGTATTCAGGTAGAACATCCGGTGACTGAAATGATCACTGGCGTGGATCTGATCAAAGAACAGCTTAAAATTGCTGCTGGTCAGCCACTGTCTATCAAACAGGATGAAATCCACATTCGTGGTCATGCCATTGAATGCCGTATCAATGCTGAAGACCCGGAAACCTTCCTGCCAGCTCCGGGCAAGATCCAATGGTTC
>SSEX01000050.1 GCA_008015085.1 Tolumonas sp.
CGAGGCTTAGCCAACGTGATCACACTCAGACGGTGGAGTGGTTTATCCAGTGCGCGGGCAACCGCTATAATGTTCTCAGCCAGTGGACGATTCAGATCGATAGCACCTTTGGCTTTCGGGCCAACAATCAGCTTTTCCATATACATATCCGGTGCTTTCAGGAACGAACCTTTATCACCGGCAGCCAGTACTGCAACCGCGTTATTCTGACCCATTGCGGTCATGCGGGTACCATCGATCGGATCAACCGCGATATCTACTCCGTCACCGCCACAACCAACTTTTTCACCGATATACAGCATAGGCGCTTCGTCAATTTCACCTTCACCGATCACGATCTCGCCATCGATTTCAATCTGGTTCAGTACAAAGCGCATCGCTTCAACCGCGGCACCATCAGCCAGATTTTTATCACCACGGCCCAGCCACTTATAGCCAGCCAGTGCCGCCGCTTCAGTTACACGGGAAAATTCAATTGCCAGTTCACGTCTCATTGGGAGTTCCTGCAGATCAGATACGTTCAGAATGGTGGCCTAACAGCCAATGCGCGCGAGTTTACCACACTTGGTTGTGACTGCCGAGAGTACAACCATGTCAGAACGAATTGTGAACAAGATCAACAAAAGCTTAATTTTGTCGTAACAGAACCGTCATCGAAGCCACCTAATCTCTCTTTCGGAATTAATCGGGACACCCCGACCCTCACAAGAAAATTATTAAGGATCGATGATGAAAAAATTAACTGCTGTAGCCATTGCTCTGTTGGCTGCGACCCAAGCCAACGCCGCTGAAGTTTATAAAAACGAAAAAGTGTCTCTGGATCTAAATGGCCGAGCCTATGCAGGCCACTACTTCGGTACCAAAGAAAAAGCCGGTACCCCAGGTGAGAAGAGTGAGAAAATTGGTGCCAACCAGTTTATCCGTTTCGGCGCTAAAGGCGACGCGGTTGTGAGCGGCACCATGAAAGCCATCGGTGTTTATGAAGCTCAATTAAATATTGGTAACAGTGAAAAAACACTGAACGGTGATAAAACTGACACAGTAACCAATACAGATGGTGAAGAGATCACTGTAACCACTTCTGATTCTAATGACGGCAACCTGCGTACCCGTCTGGCCTACGGTGGTCTGAAAGATGAGAACTGGGGTCAGGCTACTTTTGGTCGTCAGAAAGGCGCCGTATCTTTGATCAGTGACTGGACCGATAAATCACTGACTGACGGTTACGGTAACGAAGCACTGGGCGTAGCAACGGATACTTATGCTACCGGCCGCGCGGCTGATGTAGTGAAATACTCGGGTGTATTCGGTGCTGACAAAGAATTCATGATCGACGCCAGCTACAAATTTGACGGCGATACCAAAGAAGAAACTGGTGGCAACACTAACGACAGCAAGAGTGCTGATGCATACGGTATCGCGGCTGCCTATAACCTGCCAATGAACTTCAGTATTGGTACTGGCTACAACGTTGGTAAATTTGAGAGCAAAGGCGAAAGCACCGATGCCAAACTGTGGATCATTGGCGCTAAATATGATGACAAAGCAACTTATGTTGGCGTGAACTATGCCAAGGGTACTGACTTTGTTGGTGTTGATAAAGATCACACCGGTATCGAAGCAGTTGCTGGTTATGACTTCGTGAACGGCTTTGGTCTGATGGCGATGTATAACAATCAGACTGTAGAACAATCAGGCAAAGAGGATGTTGATACCGTTAAATACTACACCCTGGGTGCACAGTACAAATTCAACAAAAACCTGCGGTTAGCTGCTGAATACCGTATCAACGATAAAGATACCGACAGCAAATACGACTATAAAAACGACATGCAACTGGCTGTGCGCTACGACTTCTAATCTTCCATAGTGTCAATAATTAAAAGCCGCCCTCATCAGGCGGCTTTCTTATTTTCAGCGATGGGAAAATTACAGCATGTAATTGTCTGGCAATTCAATCCGCGCAACACCGGACTCCACAGCAGCAACGGCAACCGCACGGGCAACACGCGGTAACAGACGCGGATCCATCGGTTTTGGCAATACATAATGCACACCGAAAGACAGCGCTTTTTCTCCTGCGGCTTGCAGCACTTCAGCCGGTACAGGTTCTTTCGCAATGGAACGAATCGCTTCAACTGCCGCCCGTTTCATCTCACTGTTGATACGGCTGGCACGGACATCCAGTGCACCACGGAAAATGAACGGGAAACAAATCACGTTGTTTACCTGGTTCGGATAATCAGAACGGCCAGTACCCATGATCAGGTCATTACGGGCTGCATTTGCCAGTTCAGGAGAAATTTCCGGATCAGGATTTGAACAGGCAAAAATTACTGGCTTCGGAGCCATGGTTTTAACCAGATCAGCTGACAACACATTCGGACCAGAGACACCAACAAATACATCGGCACCGTCCATAACTTGTTGCAATGTTGTCAGACCTGAATCATTTACAAAACGGCGTTTATGTTCATTGATATCCGAACGGCCGGAATGGATCACGCCTTTGCGATCCAGCATGTAGATATTTTCTGGTTTAGCGCCGCAGACAATCAGCAGATCCATACAAGCAACCGCAGCTGCTCCTGCGCCCATGCAGACAATCCGTACATCAGAAAGTTTCTTACCCTGAATTTCCAGCGCATTCAGCATACCCGCAGCAGTGACAATCGCAGTACCGTGCTGATCATCATGGAATACCGGGATATCACACAGTTCAATCAGAGCCTTTTCAATTTCAAAACATTCCGGAGCCTTAATATCTTCCAGATTGATACCACCAAAAGTATCAGCAATATTGGCAACGGTACGAATGAAATCAGCATTGTCAGTATGTTTTACTTCAATATCGATGGCATCAATACCGGCAAAACGTTTAAACAGCAGTGCTTTACCTTCCATTACAGGTTTGGATGCCAATGGGCCTAAATTACCTAACCCCAGAATGGCTGTGCCATTGGTAATCACCGCGACCAGATTACCCTTAGAGGTATAACGGTAAGCATCTGCAGGGCTCGCCGCAATTTCGCGAACAGGCTCAGCAACTCCTGGGCTGTAAGCCAAAGAAAGGTCGTCGGCAGTTTCAGCCGGCTTAGTCAAAGCAACGGCAATTTTGCCCGGAACAGGGTACTCATGATAATCAAGAGCCGCTTGACGATGATCGACTGACATAGAAACTCCCAGTGCAGAAATGAATAATTCCACCCAAAGTAATTAAAATTACAGAAAAACGACAAATGAACACTGTCAGTGACACTGCAATTTTGAATTCGAAGGATATAACAAAGGTATATTGCGTAGATGATAGATCAGCAGGGTTCGATCACAAGGGCTGATTGAGTCTTGATTTGAGTTTTTTTAGTTTCTAAATAGCACAAAGCCAACCCGAAGGCTGGCTTTGTTTGAAAACGCATCGAACAGAGGGAAGATTAGTTCTTGCCGCCCAGTACGTTGAAACGTTTTTTGAAGCGATCGATACGACCACCAGTGTCCAGAACTTTCTGTTTACCGGTGTAGAAAGGATGACACTCTGAACATACGTCCAGGTTCAGATCTTTACCGGTAGAACGAGTAACAAAAGTGTGGCCGCAAGAACACTTAGCAGTGATCTCGTGGTAGTCTGGGTGAATACCTTCTTTCATGGGAAACCTCTGATTCAGGCCGTGTCGCCATCTGACCCGAAGCCAGACACCACACGAAACGTTAAACGGATTTTTTCAAGGGTCGGAATGATATAGGATAGACCCCTCACCCGCAAGTACAGACATAGAAAAAACAGCATTCGTGACCGAATCACTTTCCATTATTCAGGTGGCCTTGCCGGTACCACTATACCGCCACTTTGATTATCAATCGCCACAGCCTCTGCCACCAATCGGAAGCCGTGTCTTTGTGCCTTTCGGTAAACAGCAGTTGCTGGGGATCGTGGTCGGCCATACCCAAGAATCTGAGTTTGATTGCGCCAAACTCAAGATAATTTCCCGGCAGCTGGATGCTGAATCGCTGTTCAACCCGACATTATGGAAGTTATTGCTATGGTCTGCGGATTATTACCGTCACCCGCTGGGCGAAGTCTTACATCATGCCCTGCCGGTGTTATTGCGGCAGGGAGAACCCGCAGAGCGAAAACCGATCCCTTGCTGGCAACTGAACAATCATACTGAGATCACTGAGTCGAAGTTAAAACGTGCGCCTCGTCAGTTACAAGCGCTCGAATTGTTACGCGATGGGCCACTATTGGCAGCCGAGCTGCGGGAGCAAGGCATTGATACACCGGTATTAAAACAGCTGGCTGCTAAAGACCTCATATTACCTTTCGATTTACACCTGCAGGCTCGCGAATGGTTAGATCATTTGCTATTGCATGAAAATGATGCGCCTTATCTCAATACAGAGCAGGCCGCAGTGCTGGCCGCCATTAATCACGCCCATGATCAACGACCATTCCTGCTTGAAGGTGTCACGGGTTCAGGTAAAACGGAAGTGTATCTGCAATTGCTCCGTACTGTTCTGATGCAGGGAAAACAGGCCTTAGTACTGGTACCAGAGATCGGATTAACACCGCAATTATTGCGACGTTTTCGCCGCCGTTTTCATGCACCCATCTTAACGCTGCACTCCGGCATGAACGATCGGGAACGACTCGATACCTGGCTGGCCTGTAAAGCAGGCGAAGCGGCTATTCTGATTGGCACCCGCTCCGCCATATTTACGCCGTTTAAACAGCTGGGTCTGATTATCGTGGATGAGGAGCACGACACCTCTTTTAAACAGCAGGAAGGATTCCGTTATCACGGCCGTGATTTGGCAATTATGCGTGCTCAACTGGAGCAAGTACCGATTGTGCTGGGTTCAGCAACTCCGTCGTTAGAGAGTTTGCAAAACGCACTGCAGGGCCGCTACCACCATCTGCAAATGACGCAACGAGCCGGTGGAGCAAAAGCAGCCCAGCAACATTTGCTGGATGTAAAAAACCTGCCGCTACAAGCCGGGATCGCGCCACAACTGTTACAGCTGATGGATGAACAGCTGGCGACAGGAAATCAGGTCATGTTGTTCCTGAACCGCCGAGGTTATGCACCTGCGTTACTTTGTCATGACTGTGGCTGGGTGGCAGCCTGCCCACACTGTGATGCCTATTACACCTGGCATCAACAGGATCGCCGCTTACATTGTCACCACTGTGATCACATCCGGCCGGTTCCGACACAATGTCCGGAATGTCATAGCCGTAATCTGGTGAGTTCCGGTGTCGGCACAGAGCAGCTGGCGCAATTTCTGGAGCAACGTTTTCCTGCCTACAAAACGATTCGTATTGATCGGGATAACACCCGCCGCAAAGGTGAGCTGGAAAGTCATCTGAGCGCTATCCGGCGACATGAATATCAGATCCTGTTAGGCACTCAGATGCTGGCAAAGGGACACCATTTCCCTGATGTCACACTGGTCGGCATCTTGGATGTGGATGGTGCACTTTTCGCGTCAGATTTCCGCGCCACAGAACGACTGGCACAGCTCTATGTTCAGGTCGCAGGACGAGCCGGACGTGCCAGCAAACCGGGCATGGTGGTGCTGCAGAGCCACCATCCGGAACATCTGCTGCTGCAGGATCTGTTGAATAACGGCTACCCGCATTTTGCCAGAACCTGTCTGCAGGAACGGCAAGCACTTTCCCTTCCCCCGTTCAGCTATCAGGCGGTATTAAGAGCCGATGCCCCAAACCGGGAACCCGTTGAACACTTTATGCAGCGGGTTGCCGCTATTTGTCAGCATTACGGCGCACCGGATTTATCTCTGCTGGGACCGCTCACTCCTGTGATGGAAAGAAGAGCCGGGCGACACCGTATGTTTTTCGTGCTACAGTGCCCCCAACGAATGCGTTTGCAGCATTATTTGCAGCAACTATTGCCTGCCATTGACGCCCTTACCGTTCATCATTCGCTGCGCTGGCATCTGGATGTTGATCCACAGGAAATAGCGGGATAGCTCCCAATAATCAGCATGCAGTTTGCTATGCCTTCTGATTGCACTAATACTAAAAACATCAAGATCTAATCTGCGTTTTCGACCATATGAGATACTGAATCCGGCGCATGAAAAACAAACAAAAACCGAAATCAGGTTTACTCTCTTCCGCAAACATTGTGCTTTTTTATGCTTTATTTTCCGCACTTTGGATTGCTGTATCAGACAAGCTTCTGGGCTGGCTGATCTCTGACAGAGAATGGTTAACATTGCTCTCTATGGGCAAGGGATTTCTGTTTGTCGCACTCACCAGTTTTTTACTTTATCTGCTGTTAAACCTGAACTCACGTACCGAAACTACTGGTGAACAGCCCCTCAGAGCTAACCGCCTTTACTGGTTATTTATCCTGCAAATTCTGATGATGCCGCTGATCCCGGCATTGTTGTATGCAGTTCACGGTCAGCAAATACATGAAAATAGCCAGACAGATCTTGCAGCCCTGGCAAAAGTTAAATCAGAGCAAGTGGAAAGCTGGTTACAGGAGCGCCTCGCTGACGGACTGATGATCCAAAGTGACCAGGCATTTGCTCAGGCAGTCATCCTGCTGAATTATGGCGGAAGCACAACAGCCGATGCGATACAAAAACCGCTCTTGCAACTGAAGCACAATAAATCCTATCAGTCGTTAATTGTTCAGGACATAGCAGGTAAGAATCGCTTGATCTATGGCCAGGTCCCCACCCATCAGGTCGTAGGTAGTACTCATCATCATGGCCGGATCAACAGACAGAATTTATACACTGGCTATGAAGAAATCACGACTGTCTGGTTTTGGGATGAAAATTATCATCCTTATCTGGATATCCGGGTACCTCTGAGGGATACCCGTTTTAATGAGCCGGTGGGCATGCTGATCATAACGCAGGATCTGCAGGCAAATTTATTACCGGTCATTCAGAACTGGCCGGGGTCGAATTCAACAGGCAGAACATTATTACTGCAACCCCATGATCATAAGGTGTCATATATTGATATCCCCGCCAATGATGTTGCACACGCCACAGCAAAAGTCATGCAGATCAATGCTCAAAACACACCTATGCTGCAACAGGCATTAGCTGACAGCGCTGGTATGTTTGAAGGTGCGGGTCTGGATGGTGATGAAATTATCGCCAGTTATATCCCTCTCCATTATTCCGGCTGGCATCTGCTGGTCCAACAGGATCGATCTGAAATCTATGCGCCACTATACACACTGGTGTACTGGATCACGCTGATTGTCTTCTTTGCCGGATTAATCATCATTTTTGTAGTAGGTATGCTTTGGCGCCAGCAGCAATATACTAACCAGCTGGAACTACAGCGTCAGACCAGTGAAAAAGATCGGCTCCTGCGACACTTTTTCGAATTACCCCTTTTTGGTATGGCCATCACACACTCTCAGAGTGGCCGCTGGATCCGCTTCAATGATCATCTGGCCAGTTTATTGGGATATACCAAGAATGAAATGACAGAACACACGCTGATAACACTGACACCAGAGGAATTTCAGGAATATGATCATGCAGAAATGAGGCGCATGGAAGAGGATCTTTCTGATGGCTTCCGGTGTGAAAAACAGCTGCGTCGGAAAGACGGTGAACGGATCTTTGTTAACGTGGAGACCCGCTGTGTCCGCAGCCATGACCGGAAAATCGAATTCGTTATTTCTGTTATCGAAGATATTACTCTGCGCAAACATCAGGAAGAAACATTGCGCCTTTCTGCAACCGTGTTTGATCACACTCAGGAAGGCATATTAATCACGGATAAAAACACCAATATCGTGATGGCAAACGCAGCAGTGCTCCATTTGCATGGCTTCAGCGAAAACGAGATCCTCAACCAAAATCCGCGGATTTTCAAATCAGGAAAACACTCTGCCGAATTTTATGAAGAAATGTGGCATGAATTAACAACAACCGGCCACTGGCAAGGTGAGATATGGAACCGATGCAAAAACGGTCTGCTCATTCCACTCATCAGCAGTATCAGTTGTGTATATGATGAAAAAAATCAACTTACCCATTATGTCGGTGTTTATACCGATATCCGGAAAATCAAAGAGTCCGAAGCAAGATTAGAATATCTGGCTCATTATGACCAACTGACTCATTTGCCAAACCGAACCATGCTGGCAATCAATCTGAATCATGCCATTGAACTGGCCGCCAGAGAACAGCACAAAGTCGCTCTGCTGATCCTCGATCTGGACAGATTTAAAGATGTAAATGACAGTTTCGGTCACCAGATCGGTGATGTCTTACTACAGAGTGTTGCTCAGCGCTTACACCAGCGATTACGGACTTCCGATACTATCTGTCGCCTAGGTGGTGATGAATTTACGATCCTGCTTGAGGCAAATCCGGATATCAAAGATATTGATCATATTGCTGATGATATTCTGAATCTGCTGAAAACGCCGTTCCATCTGCCTAATGGACGGGATGTGGTTGTTGGTGCCAGTATCGGGATCAGTATTTATCCCGATCATGGTCTGACACCGGAAGACTTATTGCAGCAAGCTGATGCCGCCATGTATCGGGCAAAAAATCATGGCCGTAGCTGTTTCCGCTATTTCTCTGATGAATTAACACTGGCAGCAAAAAAACGGCTGGATCTGGAAGTACGCTTACGCCGAGCAATAGAACTGAACGAATTGCGGGTTTATTTCCAGCCACAAATCGATATTAAGACGAATAAAATCATCGGCGCAGAGGCTTTAGTCCGCTGGCAAGAGCCTGCTCAAGGATTAATATCTCCCGCTTTGTTTATTCCTGTCGCGGAAGAAACCGGCCTTATCAAACCGCTGGGTCAATGGGTATTACAGGAAACCTGTCGTCAGGGACGCTGCTGGTTAGATAAAGGATTGCCGGAAATTACTCTTGCAGTCAATATTTCACCAGTGCAGTTCCGCTACAGTAATATTCAGGAAAGTGTTGCCTCTGCACTGGCACAGACCGGATTCCCACCATCACTGCTGGAACTGGAGCTGACAGAAAGCGCACTGATGACACATGAAGATGAAGCAGTGAATGTGCTCAAATCATTACGGGAACAGGGCGTGCGGCTGGCGATAGATGATTTTGGAACTGGCTATTCATCGCTGGCTTATCTGAAACGGTTCCCGCTGGATGTACTGAAAATCGATAAAAGCTTTGTCGATGACATCCCGCATAAGAAAGATGATATGGAAATCGCAGCCACCATTGTTGCCATGGCGAAAACGCTACGCCTGAAGGTATTAGCGGAGGGTGTAGAAACGCCTGAACAATTGGCTTTCCTGAAGGAAGAAGGCTGCGACAGCTATCAGGGCTATCTGATGAGCCCTCCGGTACCCGCTGATAAATTTGAACAGTTATTACGGTCTCAGGCTGAAAGTTCAGATCAATAAATACAGCCTTGTTAAAACAAGGTCATCAGAATTGAAAAAGGCACGAACATCGTGCCTTTTATGTTTTAACCTTTTGGAATTTGCTGAGTAATACAGTGAATATTACCGCCACCCAGCAGGATTTCGCGGGCAGGTACACCCACTACAGTATGTTCAGGGAATATCTGCTGCAGTATTGCCTGTGCTTCGCCGTCCGTTTTCGGATCCAGCAACGGATAGACAATCCGGTCATTGGTGATCAGAAAGTTCACATAAGAACCGGCCAGACGGCCACCGGCATCACGCGGCACACCAGAGCCATCTACCACGCCGGCCGATTCTTCCTCAGTGCAATACAGCGGGCCCGGTTGCGGCAGTTTCCAAATCTTCAGCTTGCGGCCTTTGGCATCGACAGCTTCTGACAATACCTTGTACGCAGCCTGTGAACGGACATACTGCGGATCACTTTCGTCATCTGTCCAATGCAGGATCACCTCACCTGGCCGGGCAAAACAGCACATGTTATCGATATGACCATCGGTCTCATCCATATACACGCCCTCTTCCAGCCAGATAAAGGTGCTGACGTTCAGGTAGTCACGCAGATAGGCTTCGATTTGTTCTTTGGAAAGATGCGGGTTACGGTTGGCGTTCAACAGGCATTCTGCCGTGGTCATACAGGTGCCTTCACCATCAACATGGATCGAACCGCCTTCCAGAATCAGCGGTGCTTCATAGCGATCAAAGCCATGAACTTCAAGCATCTGACGCGCCACCAGCTCATCCTGATCCCACGGAAAATACAGACCGCCATGATGACCGCCCCAGGCATTGAACCCCCAGTCGATACCACGGCATTCGCCCTGACCATTGATAACAACAGTCGGGCCGGTATCACGCGCCCAGCAGTCATCGGAATTCATCGGCACCAGCTTCACGGCAGCAGGCATAATTTGTTTCGCCTGCTCCATAAACTGCTGAGGTACTGCCATATAAACCGGAGTAGCGCCACCAATGGCTTCCGCGACTTTCGCAAATGTCGATTGAGCAAATTTGCCTGCTTCACGCCAGTTATCCGGGCGAAACGGCCAGATCATCCACACCGCCTGCTGCGGAACCCACTCGGCTGGCATAAAAAAACCGTCCTGCTTCGGCAGGCCGGTCATAGTCTTAATTGTCATATCCTGATGTCCTTAATTGCTGCTATTACCAGGAAGTTTCGCCGTCAGAGGTCATGATGGTGCCGTACATCGCCGGGCGGCGATCGCGGAACAGACCCCAGCTGATACGCTGTTTGCGGATCGCATCCAGATCAAAGGTATGTACCAGTACGCATTCGCTAGTCTTATCCGCCTGCTGCACCAGTGCACCGGTCTGATCAGCAATGAAAGAAGATCCATAGAATGTCATTTCCAGACCTTCCACATATTTGCTCTTCTCAGTGCCAATGCGGTTAGAGGCAATCACCGGAATGATGTTGGCCGCCGCATGGCCCTGCTGGACGCGAGTCCAGTGTGGCTGAGAATCAATTTCCGGATAAGCAGGTTCAGATCCAATCGCAGTTGGGAAGAAAATCACATCGGCACCGAGCAGTGCCAGACTACGCGCAGTTTCCGGGAACCATTGATCCCAGCAGATACCCACGCCGACATTCGCGTATTTGGTTTCCCAAACGATGAAGCCGGTATCACCCGGTGTAAAGAATTGTTTTTCCTGATACGCCGGGCCATTCGGGATATGAGTTTTGCGATACACATCCAGCACTTCACCATCAGCGTCGATCATTACCAGCGAGTTGTAATGTGCGTTACCGGCACGTTCAAAGAAAGAGAGTGGCAGCACCACATCCAGCTCTTTTGCCAATGTAGAGAAATGCTGGATCAAAGGGCTATCTTCGATAGTCTGAGCTAAATCAAAATGTTCCGGGCTCTGATCAATACAGAAATAAGGCGTTTGGAACAGCTCCTGGATCAGGATGATCTGCGCACCTTTGGCTGCGGCTTCACGCACCAGTTTTTCAGCGCGGGCTACGTTGCCGTCGATATCCCAGGTACATGCCATCTGAGTGGCTGCCACAGTAACTAATGCCATAACGAGCTCCTTCTGTGAGAAATTGTGATCGATGGATAAATCCACCAGTCTGGTATTAGGTATAGCTTAAATTTGATAAGTCGCAGTTTAGAAAAATGCACCATCATCCATCAAATGAATTATATTTATTCAGTGATAAACATGATGAATAACCGATGAAACTCCACCAGCTCGATCTTAATCTATTACTGGCGTTTGACGCTTTGATGACCTGTCGTCATGTTACCCGTGCGGCTGAACAGCTCTATATCAGTCAGCCAGCCATGAGTCATGCCCTGAACCGGCTGCGTGAACAGTTTGCTGACCCGTTGCTGGTTAAAACCCCGCAGGGCATGCAACCCACAGCCCGCGCACTGAAACTGCATGCCGGTGTGCAGCAGGCGCTGCATCTGCTGGAGCAACAACTGGGGGAAATGGAAGAGTTTGAACCGCAGCGTTCCGACCGGCGCTTTGTTATCAGCACCACCGATTATGTCGAATGTGTACTGATCCCGCCGCTGATCCGGCGGTTAAAAGAGATTGCGCCGCAAATTCAGATCGAAATCGCGATCTTACGCGATCAACTGCCGGAAGCAGAACTTGCAACCGGAGAAATCGATCTGGTACTGGGGTTTGATGAATACATGGATGTACCGCGCTATCTGTGCCGCGAAACCTGGTTACAGGAACCACTGGCCGGGCTGGTACAGCAACAAAATGACCAAGTGGGAGAACAGCTGGATCTAACCAAGCTGATTGCCCTGCCGCATGTGTTTCATTCACCATTAGGAACACGCGAATCGATGGTGGATCGCTATCTGACCAGTCATGGCCTGCAACGACGCATTTCTGCTAACAGTCAGAGCTACCTCTCGGCTGCCGCCATTGTCAGCCAGACCGATCATCTGCTGGTACTGCCTAAAAAAGTGGCCAGTATGCTGACAGGCAACTGGCCATTGCGGATGGTATCACTGCCGGATGATATGCCCTGTTATCACCTGAACTGTGTCTGGCACCCAGCTCAGGGGGAACATCCTTCGGTGATCTGGTTACGTCAGTTAATGCGGCAACTACTCTAATAGAGCAAATCACCAAAATTATTCAGGATCCGAGGTAAGCCTTGGGTGAACTGTACCGGTGCATCCAGCAGTGCAAAACAGAGACAGCCGTCTTTCGATTGCGGCTGATGGGCTATCTGATTATCACGCAGGATAAAATCCCCCGGAATATATTCCCCCATCTCATCACGAAACGCGCCGGAGATCGGCAAAGTCAGCTCCATCCCCTTGTGGGTATGCTGCGGCACAGCAGCTCCGGCTGAGAGATACATCAGACTGGCACGGCCTGCTGATTGATCATCAAGCAATAAACGACTGCGACCGATATTCCCCATCTGCTGCCAGTTTTGCCGGGCAATATGCCGCAACGCTCTTGGCAGCCAGAAGGTTTGCCCCTGAATTTCAATCGCAGGTTCTTTGATCTCTATTTCTGTTGGCGCTTCCGGCTGCTGCAGAATAAAGGAGAGCATATCCTCAAATGCCGGTTCATCCGTTTCATTCACGGGTTCTGCCAGCAACAGGGTTTGCGCCAGCTGGCGTTCTAATTCTGCAACACGCTGTGCGCATGAAGGGCAAAACTCGATATGAATAGCCACGGCCAATGTCATGCTTAATGGTAAGGTGTCAGCAGCATAGGCAGTCAGCAGCGCTTTATCAGGATGAAAATTAATCATACTCACGCTCCTGCTCTATCTGTTCACGTAATTTCATTAGCCCAAGCCGTAATCTTGATTTGATCGTTCCCAGCGGCACCTGCAACCGGTCAGATATTTCCTGCAGCGTCTGATCCTGCAGATAAACACTACGCACTACCTCCTGTTGAGGCAGTGGTAATAAATGCAAATAGTGCATAAGCTGACGGGTCAGAATGTCGTTCTCACCGGGGTCATTCGCATCATCTTCGACAGCCTGATATTCCAGTACCGGCCAGATATCCTCGGCAACCAGGTCTTCTTTAGAAACCTGCTGCCGCCGCAACATATCAAAGCACTGATTACGCATGACCGTATAAATCCAGGTGGTGGGCGCACCTCGATCCGGATGATATAACGCCGCTTTTTGCCAGACAGCCAGCAAGGTTTCCTGCACCAGTTCCATCGCTCTGGCTTCTGAACGCAGATGGCGTAAGCCATAGTGCCTGATCCGGGGGGCAAAATAGTGAAATAGCTGACTATAAGCAGCTTTACTGCGCTGAGTGGCTACTTGCAGCAATAACGCGGTAAAATCGGGATTCGCGCTTTCCATCAACATCCTCTGCGGGGGCAGTCGATATGACTGAATAGCCGCAGTATATCCCAAGTTTCCCCATCCCATACCGAAAACACCCTGACCGCCTGCATAATTGTCTATTACGCGAGCGGTCAAAATACAGATCATTCGTAAGGGTAATTTTGTTTAATGCTGACGTACGGCCGCTTCTTCTTCCTGAACCGCCTGCAGCAGAAAATGAAGTGCTTCGTGATAATCATTACTGGCCATCAGTGAAAATTTCTCTTCCGCCTCTAACGGCAAAACCTCTAACCAACGTTGCACCACCCAGCAGACATCCGTCCATTGCGGAGTTGGATAATACGCTGCATAACTGGGGTGTTCATCAAACAGCAAGCCTAACTTTTCCGCCAGAATATGCTGTTCTGGTTGCAGCGGTTCATGGTGCCAGCCTGGTAATAGTTGAACTTCGGCACTGAGCAATCCGTCAGGTTCTACTTCCATCGCATGAATTTTGAAGCGTTCAACCCCTTTTAGCGTGACAGAAAGCGTATTATCGGCCAGCAAATCAAAATCGATAATTTCCACCCTGGTACCAACTGTCAGCAACGGTGAATAACCACCATCAAGGGATTTACCCAACAGGCACAACCCCATACCACGTCGGGAAGATTCAGCAATCATGCGCATATAGCGAGGTTCAAAAATGCGCAGCGGCAGAACACCATCCGGTAACAGATTGAGCCGCAAAGGAAATATAGCCAGTTGCATAGCAGCCTCCTTATCACGATAAACAGGAGTTCGTACTGAGACATACCACCGATTCCTGACGTGTCTCTGCCCGCCAGTCATCACAACTAACCGTTCTACCACTGTGCTGTCATTATTGTTCTGCTACTTTTAATTGTAGTCGCATAGCAGCAACTTGCCTTAAAGCTGTCTGAAAAGGTAGTCAGTGAAAGGCATTCCGAGTAAAATTTCCGACCCAGCCGATCGGCTATCCGTATTCGAGTCAGGAACCGTCAGAAACAATGAAAGCACAGATCCAACAACTCCTTGAACAAACCGTATCCAGCCTGAAAGCTGCCGCATTAATTCCGGTTGAATTAGAACCGCGTATTCAGGTCGATAATACCAAAGACAAGGCCCATGGCGATCTGGCCACTAATCTGGCGATGTTGCTGGCTAAACCTGCCGGTAAAAATCCGCGCGAACTGGCTCAGCTGATTATTGATCACCTGCCAGCCTCTGCGCTGGTTGCTAAAGCAGAAATTGCCGGACCTGGCTTTATCAACTTTTTCTTAGATACCAACTGGTTAGCCAAGCAGATTGAAGCGATTGCAGTCAGCCCGACAGCCGGCGTAAAAGCGGCAATACCTGCTCAGACTATTGTGCTCGATTACTCTGCACCAAACGTCGCGAAAGAAATGGCAGTTCACCACATTCGTTCAACCGTGATCGGTGATGCTGTCGCGCGTACACTTGAATTTTTAGGTCATAACATCGTTCGTGCTAACCATATCGGTGACTGGGGAACCCAGTTCGGCATGCTGATCGCCTATCTGGAAAAAGTACAGAACGAACAGGCCAGTGAGCTGGAACTGTCTGATCTGGAAGCTTTTTATCGTGAAGCAAAAAAACATTACGACGAAGATGAAGTATTCGCAGAACGTGCCCGTAGCTATGTCGTTAAACTGC
>SSEX01000104.1 GCA_008015085.1 Tolumonas sp.
ACCGGTGTTATAGCGCGCGCTTTGCGGACAGTATTTACAGTCTTCCGGGCAGGCGCCGGTTTTGATCGATAACAGCGTGCTCACCTGCACTTCATTCGGGTTGAAATGCTGACGGTGAACGGTTTGCGCCTGAAACAGCAGATCATTGAACGGTAATGCAAACAGTGCTTCTACTTCGTTGACTGTCCAGTTATGACGAATATTGGCTGACATTGTTATCGGTACTCTGCGACGGAAATAATTTGGATAGTCTATGTCTGGCCGGTAAACTGTCAATCAAAAATGAAATCTGATATTTACATCAGGACAAATAATGAACAATCAGCAATTTGATAGCCTGCATATCTGGCATCCTTACACCTCGCTCACCAAACCTCTACCGGTCTATCCCGTTAAACGAGCAGAAGGTGTCTATCTCGAACTTGAAGATGGACGTCGTCTGGTTGATGGCATGTCATCCTGGTGGGCTTGTATTCACGGTTATAACGTACCAGAACTGAATCAGGCGATTCAGCACCAGCTGCAGGATATGGCACATGTGATGTTCGGTGGCATTACTCACCAGCCAGCCATTGATCTGTGCCGAAAACTGGTTGAACTAACACCGAAAGGCCTGGATCGCGTATTTCTGGCCGACTCTGGTTCCATCGCCGTGGAAGTATCGCTGAAAATGGCCATCCAATACTGGCACAGCAAAGGCACACCCCGTCATCGCTTTCTGACCATTCGCAACGGCTACCACGGCGATACCTTCGGTGCCATGAGTGTCTGTGATCCACAAGGCGGCATGCATGAACTCTATACCGGCTTTTTACCAGAGCATCTGTTTGCCAAGGCACCGCAGTGCAAACCAGATGAAGCCTGGCAGGAAGAAGATATCGCCGACTTTTCCCGGATGCTGGCTGAACATCAGCATGAGATCGCGGCTGTGATTCTAGAACCCATCGTTCAGGGTGCAGGTGGGATGCGATTTTATCATCCGCAATATTTACGCCGAGTGAGAGAGCTGTGTGATGAGTATCAAATCCTGCTGATTGCTGACGAAATTGCGACTGGTTTTGGTCGTACCGGAAAACTGTTCGCCTGTGAATGGGCCGGCATCACACCCGACATCATCTGTCTGGGTAAAGCGCTGACCGGTGGCTATATGACCCTTTCCGCAACCCTGACCACCGAGAAAGTCGCGACCACTATTTGTAATGGCAAAGCCGGCGTGCTGATGCACGGCCCAACTTTTATGGGAAATCCATTAGCTTGCGCCGTCGCCAATGCCTCTCTGGATTTGTTGCTCAGCTCTCCATGGCAACAACGTGTTGCTCAGATTGAAACACAGCTTAGCGAAGAACTTTCGGTGTACCGGACACATCCAGCTGTCGCTGATGTGCGGGTTTTGGGTGCCATCGGAGTGGTTGAAACCAGACAACCTGTGAATATGGCCAAGCTGCAAGCTCTTTTTGTAGAGCAAGGTGTCTGGATCCGCCCATTCGGCCGCCTGATTTACATCATGCCGCCGTTTGTCATGCCGGCCGCGGAACTCAGTAAACTCACATCAGCAATCGGCGCAGGGCTTGACTCAATGGTCTGATGATATAAATGGATGCGCCGCTGACAGCGATGCTTCTTTTATCTCCAGCCATTCATCAATAGTACGTTGCAGCCACTGTGCAAACGCCTGATAACGAGGGCGTTGCACATGTTCCCGCGAACAAAAAAGCTGATACCCCATCCCGGACGGAATTTTATAATCCACCGGGATCACCAGTTCGCCGCGTAGCACAGCCGGCATCGCCAGATACCAACGTCCCATCGCCAACCCCATGCCATGCTTGGCCGCTTCCAGTGCCATCGCATGCTGATTAAACACATATTTCCGGTTCGTATGCGGTAATGCTACACCCGTTGCCTGACTCCAGTGTTGCCATTCATAACCGAAATCAAATTGTTCCAACGATTCCGTACAATGCAGTAACGAACACTTTCGTAAATCCATTTTGTCTTTGCCGGAGAGGCTGTGCCACACAGACTCATCAGCCAGACAATCATCGCTGCATGTCGGCAGCTGATTTCTAAAATGACTGGCCGCATATTCCGGACTACAAACAGGCACCAGCCATTCCTCCAGCAAAGGCCACGAATGCAAATGTGGCAGACTCGCATTGCCATAATAAACGGCCATATCGACCGGCTCAGTTTCAAAATTTGGCAATCCGTGTTGTCCGTAGAACAGCAGATCCAGCGACCGATACAGGGTTTTAAAGCTGGTCAGCCGGGGCATCAGCCATAACTGACCAAATGCAGGCGGCAAACCAATACAGAGCATCCCCCGGAGTTCATTAAAGCGAATGTCCTCTATCACTTCATTGATTTGTTGCAGCGAACTGGTCAGTGCTTGCAATAGCTGCTCACCTTCCGGCGTTAACACCAGCTTACGGGTCAACCGGATAAACAATTTGAATTTCAGCAGCTCCTCCAGACGGCGAATACGCTGACTGATCGCACCTTGCGTCAGAAAAAGCTCCTCTGCTGCCTTGGTAAAACTCAGGTGCCGGGCCGACACTTCGAAGGTGTGCAGCAATGCCAGCATGCTTTGTTCTACTAACATGCCCCTCTTCCTTATGGATTAGCTGGATTAATTCATAATGTGAGTTATTTCGCTTTTCGTCAATCTGTAACCGGTTACACTTTTCTCATAGACACAACGAACGACAAAAAAGTCATGAACAACACTCTGAAAGTTGCCATCATTGGTGCTGGCTCCAGTTATACCCCTGAACTGATTGACGGTCTGATTTCCCGTAGTAAAGAGCTGCCTATTTCCGAAGTCCGCCTGGTAGATATCGACGAAGGCTGGCACAAAGCGGAAATTATTCTATCCCTCACCCGCCGTATGTTTGAACATGCCGGTCTGCCGGTCAAAGTGATCCTGACTCAAGATCGTAAAGAGGCGCTTACCGATGTCGATTTTGTCTGCTCGCAATTCCGTGTAGGTTGCCTGGATGCTCGTATTCGTGATGAACGTATTTCCTTGAAATATGGCATGCTGGGTCAGGAAACCAATGGGCTGGGCGGCTTTGCCAAAGCACAGCGTTCAATTCCGGCTACATTGGAAATATGCAGCGATATCGAAAAATACAGCCCAAATGCGTGGTTACTGAACTTCACCAATCCGTCAGGCATGGTGACTGAAGCTGTACTGCGCCATACCAAAGTAAAAACGGTTGGCCTATGTAATGTTCCAGTGCTGATGCAAAAAGGCATGGCGGCTGTATTGAATGCCCCTGAACATGATGTCTTCGTTCAGGTTGCCGGGCTGAACCACTTCATCTTCGCTCGTCAGGTTGCTTACCAGGGTGAAGACAAAATGGATTTCGCTTTAGAAGAATTCCTCAATGACAATCAGGCATTTAACCCGAAAAATATTCCTTCGCTCAAATGGCCTCGCAAACTGCTGGCAAATCGTCATCAGATCCCTTGTCCATATCTGCGTTATTACTTCAGCTCTGATGACACTTATGAGAAATGTGTTCATGAAGCCGAAAACGAAGGTACTCGCGGCGAAGTGGTAAAAGCGCTGGAAGAGAAACTGTGCGAAATCTACAGCAACCCATCGTTATATGTGAAACCAAAAGAGCTGGAAGGTCGAGGTGGTCAATACTATTCAGACGCTGCCTGCGATCTGATGAGCGCGATTTATAACGACAAACGTACGCTGATGCATGTAAATACCCGTAACAATGGAACTATCGCAGGTCTGCCGGATGATTGCGCAGTGGAAGTCACCTCTGTCATTACCAAATCAGGCCCCATGCCTTTGAACGTTGCGCCATTTGATGACGATACACTGGCGATGCTGCAACTGATGAAAACCTTCGAACGCTTCACTATTGAAGCTGCAGTAAAAGGTGATTACCAGAGCGCATTACGTGCACTGACCCTGAACCCGCTGGTTAAAAACGGCAAAGTACTGGAAGCTGCTCTGGATGAAACCATCCGTGAAAACATTAAGTACATGCCACAATTCCAGTCTTATTATGAAGAGAATCTGAAGTAATACCCGCAACAAGGGCGGTGCAACACCGCCCTCCTAAGTACTGATTATGTGTAACCTGTTGTGTAACCCGTGTGTGTCAAACGCAGGATGCGTTTTCCCGGAAATGATTGTCATTTCCGGTTTTCTTTATGTTCAGATTGTCGTAACCAAAAACAATAAACATCGAACACAAAACAGGGCTCTGTTAGACTAATCAGGTTTAAGACACTGAGATTCTGTAATGCGTATATCCATTACCGGGAAAATTTGCTTTATCTTGCTGATCATTTTTTCATCTGTATTGATCAGTACGACACTATATCAAGCTTACCGCGAACGGCAGTTGGTGCTGCAAATTGGCATCGAGCATGTATCATCCTTATTGCAGAGCTATAAAAACGGACTGGATTTCATAGCCAGAAATCATCATCACCCGGATCAATTGGCTATTTATCAGCAAACCATCCAGAAACAAGAAAATGTTCAACGGGCAAAATGGATCCAAGCTGAAAAAAACGAGTTATTTACCACTGTCAACGCCAGTAATTTCCCGTCAGACCAACTGGAAAAACAAGCCTTACAAGGCCGGACAATTCAGCAAACATTGACTAAAAATGGCAAGACAACTGTCGTGGCAATCCAGCCATATTATCGCCCTGACAGCCAGGATATTGATGCTAAGCCTGTCGCGGCTATCAGGCTTGAATATGCTCTGGATAAACAGCTGGATCTGGTCGAACAACATATTCTTATTTCTGCCATCATGCTATCCGTAATATTCAGCGCCATCTTACTGATGACTCTGGCCCTCATCCGCAAGCAAATTGTTTTGCCACTCCAACAGCTACGACAAGCGATTGATGATGTAGCGGATTTCAACGACCTCTCAACGCGCTTACCTGTAGCTCATAACGATGAAATCGATCAACTCAATGACAGTTTTAATCAGTTGATGGAACGCCTGGCAACTAACCCTGGCAACCACAGACTGGCAGAGACAGGATATTCACCGCCGGGAAATCTGCCCCCATCGAGCTAAAATGCAGCACATTGCTATAAAAAATCTGTTCTGCACCATATTGACCTTGAGTCATTTTCTCACAAAGGTAAGATGAGACAGTGTTTAATTGGCTAAGCCAACTATAAGTATTAAATGGAGAAGTAATTCAGATGACTCACGTTCCCGTAGTTGACGTGCTGCAGGGTAAACATCCAATTGGAACAACCCTGACAGTAAAAGGCTGGATCCGCACTCGCCGTGATTCCAAAGCTGGTATTTCGTTCCTGGCTATCCACGATGGCTCCTGCTTTGCCCCTGTGCAAGCAGTTGTTCCGAATACCCTGTCAAATTACGAAAGCGATGTCCTGCGTCTGACCACCTCCTGCTCCGTTGAAGTGACTGGTGTTGTCAAAGCTTCTGAAGGCTCAGGCCAGCAGTTTGAAATTGATGCGAGCAGCGTCACTGTTCTGGGTTTTGTGGAAGATCCAGACACCTATCCAATGGCACCCAAACGTCACTCAGTAGAATATCTGCGTGAACATGCCCATTTGCGAGTGCGTACGAACATGATGGGTGCGGTGACCCGTGTCCGTAACTGCATTGCACAGGCCATTCACCGCTTCTTCCATGATGAAGGGTTTATGTGGATCGCAACACCGCTGATCACCGCATCAGACTGTGAAGGTGCTGGGGAAATGTTCCGTGTTTCAACTCTGGATATGGAAAATCTGCCTCGTACCGACAAAGGTGCTATCGATTACAACCAGGATTTCTTCGGTAAAGAAGCGTTCCTGACTGTATCTGGTCAACTGAACCTGGAAACTTATGCCTGTGCCATGTCCAAGGTTTATACCTTTGGCCCTACCTTCCGCGCAGAAAACTCCAACACCAGCCGCCACCTGGCCGAATTCTGGATGGTCGAGCCAGAAATTGCCTTTGCTAACCTGGACGACAATGCGGCGCTGGCTGAGAAATTACTGAAATATGTCTTCACCGCAGTTCTGAACGAGCGTCGTGACGACATGGAATTCTTCGCAGAGCGTGTTGATAAAGAGGCTATCAGCCGTCTGGAACAATTTATCAAAGCTGATTTTGCTCAGGTTGATTACACCGATGCGATTGAAATTCTGAAGAAAAGTGGCCGTACTTTCGAATTCCCGGTTGAGTGGGGTATCGACATGTCATCTGAACATGAGCGTTATCTGGCTGAAGAACACTTCAAAGCGCCTGTTGTCGTTAAAAACTATCCGAAAGACATCAAAGCGTTCTATATGCGTCTGAACGACGATGGCAAAACCGTAGCCGCAATGGACGTACTGGCGCCAGGCATCGGTGAAATCATTGGTGGTTCTCAGCGTGAAGAGCGTTTGGACGTACTGGATGCTCGTCTGGCAGAAATGGGGCTGAACAAAGAAGATTACTGGTGGTATCGTGATCTGCGCCGTTACGGCACCGTACCACACTCAGGTTTCGGTCTGGGCTTTGAGCGTCTTGTTGTGTATGTAACCGGTATGGGCAACGTTCGTGACGTAATTCCATTCCCTCGTACACCACGTAACGCAGAATACTAAGATTTGCTGTCAGTGACAGTCAACTCTCGATAAAAATGGCCGGTCTCCCGGCCATTTTTTCAGGTTCTGAAACTCCGCGCAATATCGCTCAAGTCTCTGGCTAATTTAGCCTGATGCTCACCCGCTTTTGCCATCTCATGGCTACCTTCTGCAGATTGCTGAGCACTATCGCCAATACTGGAAACACTTTTTGTTATTTCATTCGAAACAGCAGCCTGTTCCTCAGCCGCAGTAGCAATTTGAGTTGCTCTATCCTTAAT
>SSEX01000055.1 GCA_008015085.1 Tolumonas sp.
GAAGAAGCCGGTAGTTTTGCGGCGATCGCATCTGCCCTGTCAGTCAACGTCGGCACGCTGACCTCAACACAAGCCGCCACGATCCGCATTGCCGTACAGGCAGCGAATCAGGCAAATACGCCTTGGGTTCTTGACCCTGTGGCTGCAGGCGTTTTGCCATACCGAACTGAACTGTGTCAGGCCTTATTACAGCAGCATCCGGCGGCGATCCGTGGTAATGCGTCTGAAATCATGGCGCTGACCGGGCAATCGGCGGCAGGAAAAGGCGTAGACAGTGCTAATCAGAGCGATCAGGCGATTGATGCGGCCATGACGCTAGCTCAAACCTGTGCCGCAGTGGTTGCCGTCACCGGTGAAATTGATTACATCACCGATGGTCAGCAGGTGATCGCTATCAAGGCCGGAGACCCGCTGATGACCCGCGTGACCGGTACTGGCTGTGCACTCTCCGCAGTCGTTGCCGCTTTTGTCGCGAACTGTGATACCTCCGACCGTCTAACTGCGGTTGCCAGTGCCTGTGCCGTGATGGCCATTGCCGGACAACAGGCTGCAGCAAAAGCCAAAGGCCCGGGCAGCTTCGTTCCATTGTTTCTCGATAACCTCCTTCTGCTCAATGCCGATGCCATTGCCGAGGTGCTGGAATGAAGCTCGATCTCTCGCTTTATCTGGTGCTCGATCCGGTGATGTGCGGGGGCTTTGATGCCGCCGTTCAGCTCACGACCAAAGTCCTCGATACCGGTGTCACTATGATTCAATTACGTGCACCAGAATGGAAAAAACGTGACTGGTTAAAACTCTCTGAGCGGTTACTCCCGCTGACTCGAGAGGCGGGCGTGCCTTATCTGATCAATGACCATCTCGATATCGCCTTGGCATGTGATGCTGATGGGGTACATCTCGGTCAGAAAGATTTACCGATTGCAGCCGCACGTCGTTTGTTAGGCAACGATAAAATCATCGGGCTATCTATTTCTAAAGCTGAGCATTTACACAACGATGATTGCCCGATTGCCGACTATTTTGGTATTGGCCCCGTTTACCCTACCCAAACCAAAGCAGATGCAGACCCGGCTACAGGCATTGCGCAATTTGCTGCATGGCGGAAGCAACTCCAACAGCCAGTCGTTGCCATCGGAGGCATTACACCGCGGCAAATCCCGGAGCTGATTCAGCATGGTGCAGATGGGATCGCGGTAGTTTCAGCCATTTGTGCAGCAGCAAACCCTGCCGAAGCCACTCAAATCCTTGCCCGTCAAATTCAGGAGGCTCGCGCATGATCCCGCATGCATTAACAATTGCCGGTTCAGATTCTGGTGGCGGCGCCGGTGTTCAGGCTGATTTGAAAACTTTTTCCGCACTGGGCGCTTACGGCATGAGTGTCATTACCGCACTGACAGCACAGAATACCCAAGGCGTGCAGGCCGTACATGCCGTGCCCCCGGAGTTTATATCCGCCCAGTGTCAGGCTGTGTTCAGCGATATTCGGGTGGATGCGGTGAAAATCGGCATGCTGGCTGATGCTGAGATTATTGGTGCGGTTGCTGCGGCGCTGCGCCAATGGCAACCCGCCTGCATTGTGCTTGACCCGGTGATGGTCGCCAAGGGCGGACACCGGCTGTTGGCCGACGCTGCCGTTGACGCCTTGCGCCAACAATTGCTGCCGTTAGCCTCACTCGTCACGCCGAACTTACCAGAAGCTGCGGCACTACTGGGATGCAATGAAGCTACCAGCGAAACGGAGATGGTCGCGCAAGGCGAGGCGTTGCTAAAAACCGGCTGTCAGGCCGTGTTGATGAAAGGTGGTCATCTGGCCGGAGATAACAGTCCGGACTGGCTGATCACAACGCAAGGAACCATGCCATTTAGAGCGATGCGAATTGCAACCCAAAATACACACGGTACCGGCTGTACCTTATCATCGGCCATTACCGCGTTATATCCGCGTTATCAGAACTGGCCTGAAACGATTACCAGAGCGAAAGAGTGGCTCAATGGCGCGTTGATCCATGCCGATGAACTACAGATCGGCAGCGGTATCGGGCCGGTTCACCATTTCTATCAGTGGTGGCGCTGACATGAAAAATCCGGCGCTCTGGCCGGATCTTTCATCTCTTATTTATCAGTATTCGAAGAGGTCGGCGTTCGCGATCCAAGCCATTGCACCAGCGCATCTTCCGGCATGGGATAAGCAAACATAAAGCCCTGCATCTGCCGGTAGCCAATAGCATGCAGTTTGTCGAATTCAGTCTGGTTCTCGACACCTTCCGCAATAATATCCATATGTAAGCTGGTTGCCATGTCATATATGGCCTGCGATAAAGAACTATCCCCTTCGCCTGACATCACAATGAAAGAGCGATCTAATTTCACCGTATCAAACGGTAAATCTCGCAATCGAGCCAGGGATGAATAACCGGTACCAAAATCATCCAGATGCATACTGACGCCAGCATCAACAAATTGCCGCATTGTCTGTTCCACCTGTTCCGGATAAAGCAACATTGCGCCTTCGGTTACCTCAATTGACAGTGCATTTGAAGGTAAACCATGTTCTGCCACCGCATGCAGGATCACCGCAGCCAGATTTCTGTCCGCAAACTGAAGTGGGGATACATTAATCTGTAACTTGAGATCCGGCAGCTGCTGCCGGAAGTGTTTCAACGAGGTTAACCCTTTGTCCAGCAGTTGCATCGACAGCTGACTGATCAGTCCCAGATCTTCCGCCAGACGAATAAAGCCTAAAGTCGGCATGAATTCACCATCCCGTTGCCAGCGGGCCAGCATTTCAACAGCCAGTACCTTTCCGGTCTCTGTATCAATTACTGGCTGGAAGTGCGGATCAATACTGTGTTCCATGATCGCACGCCGCAATTCCTGCTCCAGCGTCATACGCTCAGAGGCAATGCCACTCATTCCTTGTTCATACACTCGCACACAAGATTTGCCACTGCGCTTCGCCGCATACATCGCCAAATCGGCATGACGCATCAGCTCCAGCCCATCAATACTGCCATCCCATTCGGCAACCCCGAGCGAGCCGGAGACACTTAGTTTATGCTGGCCAAAATGGATAGGTTCATTGATGATCTCAATCAGCCGTTCCGCCAGCAACTGCCCCTGTTCAACCGAGGTATTCGGCATCAGCACCGCAAATTCATCACCGCCCATACGGAACAATTTATCCTGCCGGCGCATCACCTGCCGCATACGCTGAGCGACCTCCTGCAGCAACGAATCACCCGCAGCATGACCGAGACTGTCATTGATGAGTTTGAAACCATCCAGATCCATCAACAGCATCGTCAGTGACATCCCGAGCTGGCAGGTCTTCATCATCTTCTCAACCTGCTCTTCCATGCCACGCCGGTTTCCCAATGCCGTCAACGCATCAGTGATACTGAGGTTGTGCATGTTTTTCTGTGCCGCATGTAGCTCATCCATCAACTCATTAAAGGTTCGAGCCAGCAGATCCAATTCATTATTGCCTTCTACCGGCCAGTAAACCCGTTCACCCCGCGACCGTCGCCAGGCCAGATCAGCAAACGTTTCGACTCGTTCCACCACCAGCTTGTCCAGCGTTCGCTGCAAGAGCCAGGATGCACACAGCAGCACCAACAACAGGCCAATGGTAAAGATCCCCATCACCATTAACCGGGGCTGCCAGTCGATCTGTTTTGATACCTGCAGCCAGATTTGAGGAACCGCCCACCCGGTCAGTTTTTTCTCGGCAGACTGGATATATTTTCCACCAATATTGTCTTCTTTCTGTTTTGACGGGAAATCTGCCGATAAATGCAGCTGGAGCTCGGCCAACTGCTGTAAATGCGCCAGATACTCACCATCGACATACCGGCCGAAAATCATCAGGCCATTCTGTGGTTTTTCCTGTAACACATCAAAAATACCAGATACGGCCAGCAATAGCGGGCGTCCATCCACGATAGTCATATAGGTTGCAGGTTCGCTTTCATCTCTGCCTTTCCATTCCGGCAGCTTGGCCAACAGCGCGAGTAAATTAGCTGAATGGATGGGAGGTGTACTGTGGATATCGGTAATAGCAGGATCTTTTTCTGAGGAGAACACGAGTTTCTCCGGTGCCGACATGATGGCAACAAAATCAAGCTGCATGACAGTCAGCGATTGCTGCGTAAAGTTATCTGACTCAAACTTACGGTTAGGCTGAGAGACATATTCATGGGCATCATCCCAGACGGCATAATCCCTCACGGCTCGACTCAGACTCTGTTGCTCGCTGTGCAGTAACAGTTCTACCTTAGTTAATTCTGCATGAACCTGTGCTTCATCACCGCTGGTATACAACCAATGCATCAGTCCGACACAGCTGACGACAACCAGAAAAGCCAGTGTTAATACAATCAAGCCAAGTCGGTTTACGATTTGCCGGTGCAGCCGGGTCGTCAGCATTATTTTTTTCACTAAAGAAAAATCCATTGAATTAACTGAGTTGTGCGACATGAGGCCTTCGTGCTATCTGAATAAGAAACAGGAAGAAACAGTAACAAACGGCTCACACGCCATTTAAGTCAATGATAGATGAAATCTTCATACGGAAGACAGCAATCCTTGCAGTTTTAACATAAAAATATGACGGAAAATTACGTAAGGTTTTCATTAATTACATAAAGATCGGGATTTTCTAAAACAGTTCTAAGATGAACATGACATAGCAAGTCAGTTCTGTTGGTTATGAATTTTACAGACACCGCCAGCACACGGCCTCTTGTGCTGGCGTCTTTTTCGACTAGTGCAACAAGGCTTCCATAACCTCTGCTTTGGCTAACACCAGCTTGTAGAGATAAACAGGCCGACCGACAGAGCCATAAAAAATATCCGTATCCAGCACGCCAATTTCCGCCATATAAACCAGATATTTGCGGCAAGAAACGCGGGAAATACCGATCTCGTTGGCCAGATCTTCTGTCGAAAAACTCTGTTTGTTACGCTGTTTTATCCATTCCCAGACCGATTGCAGAGTCAGCCGGGTTAATCCTTTCGGCAGACGGGTTTTATCCGGAGTAACCCGGTTATGACTGCGCCGGATCAGATTATCCAGCTCCGACTGGTTCAACGCCTCTCGTTTTGCCGTGATCTGGTGCTCTTCGCGGTAAGTCTGCAGTGCCTCCTGAAAACGGGAAAACTGAAACGGTTTGATCAAATAATCTACCACGCCATAGTGCAGTGCAGTTTTAATCGCAGGCATATCGCTGGCAGATGAAATCATGATGATATCCACATCATGATGCATCCGGCGGATCTCTGGTAGCAGATCCAGCCCGTTATCCTTTTGCATGTAAATGTCCAGCAACACCAGATCGATGGCCGGCGAGTTTTCCTGCAAACGCTGCTTAGCAGCCTGCAAGGTGGAGACTGAGCCTTGCCAGCAAAAACCATCGATCTGCTCCAGATATCGCCGGTTCAGTTCAGCCACCATCGGATCATCATCGACAATCAGCACATTAATCACAGGCTGTTCTCCTTGCAGGTATATGGAAGCGAAACAATAAACCGGGTTCCTTTACCCAGCGCTGACAGGCATTCAATGCCGCCGCCCAGTTTTTCCAGACTTTGTCTGACCAGAAACAACCCAATTCCCCGCCGACTTCCCTTGGTTGAGAAACCATGCTCAAAGATCTGAGACAGAGCGGCCGGTTCAATCCCTTTCCCATTATCACAGACCGTACACCGTAGCCGGCCTTCATCATAATCAAAGGTCAGCACAATTTCCGGATCAGGACGCCCGTCCAGTGCTTCCATGGCATTTTCCAGCAGATTACCCAGCACAGTGACCAGCTCATGCGTTTCTTCCGCCTGCGCCGATTCGGGCAGGTAACTGGCCGGAGTCACGGAAACATCAATTCCCAGCTCCCGTCCGCGGTTCATCTTACCGAGAATAAAACCGGCAATAACCGGGTCTTTGATCTGGCGGATCAATGACCCCACTTCGGCATGATAGTAATTCGCCGTATCCATAATGTAATTCTCCAGCTGGTCATAGGCCTTGATATTGACCATGCCCAGAATCACATGCAGTTTGTTCATAAATTCATGAGCCTGCACCCGCAATGCTTCTGCATAGTGTGAAATGCCGCTCAGGCGTTGGATCAACTGGCTGATTTCAGTTTTATCACGGAACGTGACGATCGCACCGGTCACTTTACCGTTGACGCGGAGCGGTACACTGTTCGTCAACAAGGTATTACCGTTAAATTCGATTTCCTCATCTTGCCGGGCCTGACCACTCGCGAGCACCTGACGTAAATGCAGCAGAGTCGGCCAGTGTTTACTGCCCTCGGTCAGCAGCAGATTTTTCAGATCGCCATGCCGTAGCAGACGTTTGGCTTCATCATTGATCAGCGTGATATTTTCATCCGCATCAACAGCAATAATCCCTTCACGGATGGACTGCAGCATGGCGCTACGCTCTTCCAGCAAACTGGCAATTTCCGATGGCTCCATGCCGAACATGATTTTCTTGATTTTCCGGGCCAGAAAGTAAGCTCCGAGCGCGCCGAATAGGCCGCCAAAGGCAACGGCCCAATAGGTGACCCAGCGATTGGCAGCCATAATTTGCTGCACCTTGTCAGTGGCAATACCAACCGCAATTGCACCAATCTGCTGGTGCTGATGATCAAAGAGCGGGCTGATGATACGCAACGAAGTTCCTAATGTGCCCTGCGCTTCCGATACCGATTCCTGTCCGTGTAACGCTTTAACTTCATCGCCACCAATAAAATGCTTGCCAATCAGTGAACGGTCAGGATGTGTATGCCGGATCCCTTGCATGTCCATCACCACAATAAACAGCAGATCATTCTGCTGGCGAACTTCCTCAATATAATTTTGCAGCGCATATTTATCGTTGGCATGAATCAGTTCATTGGCGACAAACGGCGACACCGTCAGTGTATGTAGCACTGCTTTGGCTTTCTCTTCGAGACTAAGACGGGTTTGTTCGGTTGACTGAGTCAGATAAACCGAGTGCGTTACCAGCAAAACCAGCGCAATAACAGAACAGACTAATAGCGTGATGGTGGTACGGAGCGTTAGCGAGGCGGTTGGTTTTAACACAGAGAGTAAATCCTAACTTGGTCGTGACACTATTTTACCCGCGTCACTGAGGCGGGACTATCAGATCCCGCACGTTCCGCCATTGCCCTGACAGCAAGGCAGAACGTGCGCTGTTACATCCCTTATCACACAGTCAGTGTTTCGAGCTTGTTGCTTCTGATTTTGGCCATGCCGGTACGGTGAGCGGTCTGAGCCACCACTTCACTGACCCGCTTAACCACATCTTTGTTGAAAATGTCAGGAATAATATAGTTCTCTGACAGCTCGTCATCAGAAACGACAGACGCAATCGCTTTCGCTACTTCCAGCTTCATCTCTTCTGTGATCTGACGAGCGCCGCAATCGAGGGCGCCACGGAAAATTCCAGGGAAGCAAAGCACGTTATTCAGCTGATTCGGGTAATCTGAACGGCCGGTCGCCATCACGCGCACATACGGTGCCGCTTCTTCCGGGGTAATTTCCGGTGCCGGATTCGCCATCGCAAACACGATAGGGTCGCGCGCCATCTTCTTCAGATAATCCACTTTCAGCACGCCCGGGCCAGACAAACCGATGAAGACATCCGCCCCTTCAAGCACATCCGCCAGCTGGCCCTGCTCGTTATACGGGTTGGTAATTCGGGCATACTCGTTCCAGCTTTCATTGCTATACGGTGCACCA
>SSEX01000164.1 GCA_008015085.1 Tolumonas sp.
CCGCTACCGGAAGAATAGCTCTTTCGTTGCCGCGAACCCTTATGAGAAAAATTAAAGCCAGCTTCCGCCATCGCCAGCAACCGCTCCAGTTCCCAGCGGGAAAAACCGAGCAATTCGGCTACTTCCAGCAAGCGTTGCCGGGAGGCAGCATGCAGAGATCCCTTGGCAAACGCAGCCTGCATTTGCATATCAAGGAAAACCCGCAGTAAATCCGGGCGACCACGACAAGAGCGACGAAATAAACTCAGCGCACCTTCCAGATCGTAATCCGGCTCCTTACCCTGACGAAACGAATCCTGTGCTTCACGTCGCAGCTCACCCGTCAGGCCCATACGATCCATAAACAGTGTCGCGATCTGGATCTGCTGCTCTGTCACCCGACCGGCTGCTTTGGCAATATGTCCCATGACAGCAAATGCGGTGTGCAGAAACAGTGCCTGCTCTTCTCTGGTTGGCGTACGCCAGCGGCCAAAACCATTGCGCTGCGCCTGTAACCCCTGATCGTAGATATGACCAATCCATAGCCCCAATAATGCGCCAGGAATATTCAGGATCCACAGTCCAATCAGAAACCCGATAATCTTGCCTTTCATCGGCCTGTTAACCTCTCAGTAATTCCTGATCTAATTCCTGCAAACGCTGCGGGGTGCCTATGTCGCGCCAGTCTGCTTGCAGATGTGAGCCTGCAACCCGTCGCTCCGCCATCCAGCCCCGTAATAACGGAGCCAGCTTGTGCACGCCTGGTTGCAAAAATAAAAAACTGTCAGGGCGATAAACACCTACCCCGCTGAAGGTTAGCCCCGGCAAATCCTCTACTCGGTCACCCTGCAGACTAAAATCGCCGTGCGGATGCTGCGGCGGGTTATTTACCAGCCACAAATGGGCATGATCTGAATCCGCCAGCTGACAGGTAGTGAACTGGCTATAGTCCGTATCCATCCAAACATCGCCATTCACAACCAAAAAGGGTTCTTCTCCCAGCAATGACAGCGCCTGACGAATACCACCGGCGGTTTCCAGTCCGGAATCCCCTTCTGCCGACCACTCTATGCTCACGCCGAGTGCGACACCATCGCGAAAATACTCCACCAGCTTATGCCCTAGCCAGGCATGGTTAATCACCAGTTCATGAATACCCGCCGCTTTCAGTTTTTCGATATGATGCTGGATCAGCGGTTTACCACCGACCAACAACATAGGTTTCGGCAGATGATCCGTCAACGGACGCATCCGCTCTCCCCGGCCTGCAGCCAGAATCATCGCTTTCATGGCTGTTCATCCATTGCCAAAGCCGGCAAAATCCGCGTATTGAGCCATTCTGCAAACGGCATGAGTTGTGGATATTTTTCAGCTACATCAAAGACATAGCCCAGCGTACGTGGAATATCATTCAGATAGCCGGATTTACCATCACGGTGATGTAAACGGGCAAAGATGCCCGCAGCTTTCAGATGGCGCTGCATCCCGGTTAAATCCAGCCACTGGATAAACTGAGATAATGCAATATTTTTATCCAGCACACCCGCCTCAACATAAAGCTGATAAGCCAGTTCAACGCCCTGATTGATCACGGCATCAGGCCAGCGACAGTAACAATCTTTCAGCAAAGAAACGGCATCATAGGTCAGCGGCCCCAGCACCATATCCTGAAAATCAATCACTGCCAGTGATTCATCCGCCAGCACCATCAAATTCCGGCTATGAAAATCACGGTGCATGACTACTTGTGGTTGTTGCAAATTATTGTCAGCCAGCAGTGCGAATGTCTCTTCCAGTAAATGCTGTTCCTGAGCAGACAAAGTCAGCTGAAAGTGTTTTCCCAATAACCATTCAGGGAAAATAGCATTTTCACGCGCCATAAATTCAGCATCAAACACTGGTAAATCGAGATTTATCCGTGTGAATTGTGGCAATAAATGCAATGCTTTAGCATACCACTCGGTAACAGACTCCTCTGACAAGCAGGATAGCAGTGATCGGTCACCTAAATCGGAAATACAAAGGAAACCATTCTCCAAATCATAATCCAGTACGACTGGTGCATTGAGACTGGCGCTATTCAATGCGGCTGCATTATTAATAAACTCACGATTTTTTTCGGTTGATGGCGGCGCATCAACCCAGATGCGGTTAGCCGCCCGGTAATACTTACGAAAACTGGCATCACCTGAAATCAACTGTAAAATTAAGTCTGGATTTTGTTCTGTTTTTTGCGCCCAGTGCTGTAATTGGGCATGGCGTTGGCTCATCATACGGGCAGGCTCTTACTCGGTGTTAGCCGTTATCGGAATAATGCTTTATCATAGTCCGCTACCATAAAAGAATGACCGTAAAAGCACAACCGAAGAAAGGGGTTGCGCTTCTTGCCAGGGGATCTGATAACCAATGGTGTTTCGTATCAACGCGATTACTGCTGCGCTTTTTTCTGTGTCTGCCGGACTTGTCTTCCAGCCGCATCCTGCACAGGCAGCAGATAACAGTGTAAAAGTACCCGCCAATCTTCGGGCCGGCGTATTCGATGAACGCTGTTACAGCGATGTTCCGCCGGCAACACCCACCGAATATAACAACACAACTCCGGTGGAGGTCTCTGCCGATAAACTGAATGCCACACGAAATGGTAAAGCCATTTATGAAGGCGGGGTCGAAGTCAATCAGGGCAACAAATACTTCAGTTCTGATTATACCGAACTCGATCAGGTCAGCCGAAATGTACTGGCTACCGGCAACATACTGTACCGGGATGGCCAGGTTACCTTAAAAAGTAACGATCAATTAACGTCAAATCTGGATACAAAAGAATCACAGATCGATCACGCCACATATCAATTACACGGTTCCCCTGCCCGGGGTCAGGCTGAAAAAATCCATCTCGATAACGAGAAAAAAACAGTAACGCTGAATAAAGCGCGCTTTACCACATGTCCGGTAGGACAAGAAAGCTGGTGGTTAAGTGCCAGCGAAGTGAACGTCAATCAGGAAGAAGTTTTTGGTGAAGCCTGGAATGCCACTTTATGGCTGAAAAGTGTTCCTGTGTTTTATACACCATATATAACCTTCCCGGTCAAAGATGAACGTAAATCAGGTCTGCTCTATCCAACTTTCACCAGCAGTTCATCAAATGGATTCGATGTCAGTACGCCCTATTACTGGAACATTGCCCCCAATTATGACATGACTCTCACGCCTCGCATGATGTCAGATCGAGGCACCATGGAACAGGTCGAGTTCCGCTACATGCCTGAACCGACACACAGCGGCACAATCTACACCGAATACATGGCAGATGATCGCAAAACGGACAGTGAAGATCTGAATCCACGCTGGCTGGCTAACATACGACATAATTCCAGTTTCAGTAGCGGTGATTTACGCTGGAATCTGGATTACACCCGCGTTGACGCTAACGATTATGACTATTTCAATGATTTTCATCCGCCGGTCGGCGTGCTGGTCGATAACCAGTTAATGCAATCAACCTCAGTGGGCTATTACCAGAGAGACTGGAATCTGAAAACTGAGGTCCGTGATTATCAGATCCTGCTGCCAAATACTCCGGCACCACATCAGTTACTACCCCAGGTGACGTATAACCAATATCACACTGACGATAAATACAGCGCCAGTCTGAATACTGAAATAGCCAACTTTGGTAATAATTCAGAAAGATATAAAGCTTATACTGGCCAGCGATTACACGCTGAACCGGCTATTTCAGTGCCGATCGTACAGGCCCCCGGCTATTCATTGGAAGCCGAAGGTAAGATGATGGCAACCCACTATCAGCAGGATATCCCTGATGATATGTCAACCTATTACAGCCAATATCTGGGAATGGATGGTCTGGACACCAGTGTCAGTCGGGTATTACCCGAAGTTCGGGTACATGGTGGTATGAGCTTTGATCGCAGCACCTCATTCAATGAACAACCGTTTACTCAGACGCTGGAACCGGAAATTCAGTATCTCTACATACCTTACAGAAATCAGGACAATATTGGTCTCTATGACACAACCAATATGCAATCTGATTATTATAATCTGTTCAGTGATCGGCGCTTCGCCGGACTGGATCGGATCAGTGATGCCAATCGGGTAAGCTACGGTACCACAACACGTTTATTCGACAGTGAAAATACAGAACGAATGCGTTTTACTATCGGGCAGGCTTACGATCTGGTTGCACCACAGGTCACCTTGTTGCCTGATGATGAGCAACAAACCAATTCACGATCACTATTATCGTTACGTGCAGATACCCACCCAACGGATGATTGGTATACGCACACCGGTATTGAATACAATACCCAAACTAAAAAAGTCTCCTCCGGTAATGGTGCCGTTGAATATCAACAGCAAGCATATACAGCACAATTGAATTACCGCTATGTAAGCAAAGAAAACTACGTGGTCAGCGCTTCAGATGATCGAACAGATATCAGTCAACTGGGCGGAGTTATGAAGTTTCCAATCAACCGGGACTGGCAACTTATCGGCGCTCATTACCGAGATACAGATACCGGCAAAAGCATTGATAACCTGATTGGTCTTCGCTATGACTCCTGCTGCTGGGCGGTTAATTTTACCTTTGAACGAAATAACGCACCGGACAACACCACATTAACAGCAGAACCGGAAACCTCATACGGCTTACAGTTTGAATTTAAAGGATTAGGCAGTGTTGGTAACGGGCCGCAGTATAACCTGAATACCCGGTTACTCCCTTATTCACGACCATTTAACCTTAACGACTAAGTAAGGTATTTACATGCAGTTAAAAAAATTATCCTCTAAATGGTTAATAACTGGCGTGCTTTCTGCTCTGCCATTATTTACACAGGCTGCACCACAACCGCTGGATCATGTGATAGCGATTGTGAATAAAAATGTAGTGCTGCAAAGTGAGGTCGATCAGCTGATGACCAAGGTTCAGGCTGATGCAGCCGAGCAACACCAGAGCCTGCCACCTTATCATCAATTGCACAAACAGATCTTGGATCGTTTGATCGACGATAGTCTGATTCTGCAACAAGCTGAACGACAGGGATTGCGTATCAGTGATTCACAGCTGGATCAGACACTGGCTTCTGTAGCTGCAGGGAAAGGATTAACCATAGAGCAAATGCAGGCCAAAGCGACCCGTGAAGGTTTAACACCGGCTGAATTTCGTGAAACCTTGCGTAAAGAGATGCTGATATCAGAAGTCCGCCGTAATCAGCTGCGACAACGCATCAACATTACCGATCAGGAAGTCAAACAACTGGCCAAGATGATCAGCACTCAAGGCAGTCAGGGACAACGTTTCCATATTGAACACATCTTGCTAAGCCTGCCATCTGATGCTGATCGGGCAGAGCAACAGCGTGTGGGTGAAAAAGCGAAACAGCTGCTTCAACGGCTGAAAAATGGTGCTGATTTCCACGAAATGGCGGTTGCCGAAAGCGCAGATAATAAAGCGTTAGACGGTGGTGATTGGGGCTGGATGACGATTGATGAAATGCCATCGCTGATGGCTGACGCGGTCAATGGTGCTCATAAAGATCAATTTTTCGGTCCTCTGCGCTCTGGCGCTGGCTTACACATCATTCATGTAAAAGATATTCAGGGTCAGCAAACTATCGAGTTACAGGAAGTTAATGCTCGTCACATCCTGCTGAAAACATCGGTTATTCTGAGCGATGAAAAAGCGCAACAGATGATGAAAGGATTCCTGCGTGATATTCAGTCAGGAAAAACTACATTTGCCAAGCTGGCTGAAAAATATTCTGATGATACCGGCTCTGCCACCAAGGGCGGCGAGCTAGGATGGGCGAACCCAGAGATGTATGTACCCGAGTTCCGCGATATGGTTAAAACCTTACCCATCGGTCAACTCAGTCAACCATTCAAAACCATGCATGGCTGGCACATTGTTCAGGTGGAAGAACGCCGCAATCAGGCTAATACCCCCGAAGCACTGGAAAACCGGGCATATCAGCTGATCTACAACCGCCGTTTTGCTGAAGAATCACAGACCTGGATGGATGAATTACGCGATGAAGCGTTTATCCAGTTTGTTGACGGTAGTGAACAGTCATGAACGTACCGCGTATTGTTATCACACCGGGTGAACCGGCAGGTATAGGGC
>SSEX01000083.1 GCA_008015085.1 Tolumonas sp.
GAACTAAAATGACATTGGCACCTTTCAGTCGCAATGAGTGAAAAACTTCAGGAAAGCGTACGTCGTAGCAGATGCTCAGCCCCAGCCCACCAAACGGGGAATCAACAACGCAAAGCGCATCCCCGGCGATAAATGAATCGGACTCCCGGTAACGCGCGCGCGCATCGGCCACATCCACATCAAACAGATGCAGTTTATGGTAAAAACTAGCCAATTCACCTTGCGGGTTAAATACCAGCGATGTGGTATGCACACGGCTCTGTTGTGGGATTTTAGTCGGGAAAGAACCCGCGACCAGCCAGATGCCAAAGGTTTGGGCCCAGAGACTTAATTGCTGCTGAACCCGCCCTGAACCAACTTCCTCAGCCAACTGCTGATAATCTGCCGGTGTGCCCATACAAGCAAAATTTTCCGGCAACAAGACCAGACAGGGCCGTTCCAGCGGTAGACGGTGCAACAACGATTCAACCTGAGCCGCATTTTGAGGCCAGTCAGCCTGAGAGTTCATCTGTAACGCGACCAGATACATTACTTCTCCTCCTCGGTTGCCGGAGCAGTCAGTTTTACCTTTTCCTTCTTGCGCCCCATCTCAGTGATTTTCGGTTTGGTCAAATCACCCTCTACGGAGTAACTCACCTGCGTGATCACATCAAAAACAGGCTGCAGCAAGGTCGTCGCAGCAAGTACGGCAATGCCGGTCACCGGGGTCACAGCAAAACCCGCAGCAACACCAAACCCCCCCGTCAGAGTGGGTGAGAACGTCACCTGATAATTAATCTGCTTACGCGCCAGATCGACTAATCCGTGACCTTTCAGTTCACCGGAATTACTTTCCAGCAATAAATCATCATTACGCAGCATGCCGTTGTTCAGCTTAGCGGTGAACGCCATTTTTTTGAAATAAAGACCGTCATTGAAAATATCGCGGAAATCAAAGCTGATGCGGCGCACAATCGCATCCAGTGAAAACAGTGATAACAAACGATTGCCACCGGTGTTTTTCACCTCGCGCAGAATGCCTTCGCCAGTTTCCATTTTCAGCTGGCCATTGAGCATAGCTAAACGAGGTTGATGTAACGCCCCAGGCCAGGAAATATCGACATCCAACTGACTTTTCGTACCGGTCAGGCCCGGGTCATAACCGAAATGCCCCAGAAACACCTCGGTATTATTGCTGACAAATGTACCTTTCAGCGCACTCAGCGGATGATTGTCGGAGAGAGTCCAGCGGGCTTGCCCATCAAAATAGGAACTGGCTACCTGCCAGTGCAGATCGCGGATTTCACCACCCGATTTAACCGGATACAGATGCCCCTGGATCTGTCCGAGCGTATTTCCGCCATAGCGGCAATCCTGACAGCTGAACAGCAAATTCGGCCAGCGGCTGAGCCATTGTTGCTGAGTAGTAACATCCATCGGTTCAGCCGGTGTCTCTTTCTCACCACTGTCAGCCCAGTATAAACGCGCCATATCAATACGAATTGGCTTATCCTTACTGGCAGGAAGATGAATCATGCCCTGTGCTTTGGAGCTTTCCAGCCAGAAGCGGCTGCCGTCGCGATCCGGGCTCATGTTCAGTCTAACATCACGCCAGATCTGATCGGCCAGATGCAGTTTGTCGATCCGGATATCGACAGCGCCGACCCCAGGAAACAAGCTATTAATTGCTTTCTGACCTTCAGACGGCCAGCGCTGCCACCAATCCAGCCAGGCCGACACATCAGCTTCGCTAATAATCGTACTGACGGAAAACGGTACCCGTGGCCCGGAGCTACGTTCAATAATCTGATTATCAAGCCAGAAACGTGTGAACTGTTTTTGTTCCGGCGACCAATCTGCCTGCAGTTGCCACTCATGATTCAGTGTGCCAGTGATGGCACTGGACTGCTGGTTGCCCCTGATCTTCATTTGTAGTGGCCAGCTACGTCCGGCTGGCTTGTTATAAGGCGCAGGAAGATCCAGTGCCAATGCGGTCAGTGGGCTGGATAACTCTGCCTCGTAATAATAGTGGCCGCCTTTATACAAATGCAGGCCTAACGATCCTTGTATCGAAGAACGCCCCTGCAACGTCTGGCGCGCCAGTGTCGGCAGCACCTTATCCCGGGCAGAATCCCAATCACCCTGAAAACCTAATTTGACCTGATATTCTTTTTCCAGTTGCTCGCCGGAATAATGAACCTTGATCGGCTGCCCCCATAGAGTGCCCTGCAATTCATCAAGTGCCGTTTTGCTTTCATCAAATTTCAGCTCACCCTGCAGCTGTTCCAGCGGCAAATCCAGACTCGGAATATACAGTTTGTTGCCCGCCAGGTTGACCTGACCATTGACCTTTACCGGGCCGCCATTCAGTGGAATATCCAGTTTCAGATTGCCAGTGAGTGGCTTGGTGATTTGTACAGCCTGTAAGGCACTACCCACCGAGTTTTGTACCGGCGAATTAATCAGATATTGGCTGACAGCTTCCCCCGTTCCGTCAATATCCGCATCGATATAAAGACGTGCTCCCGGTGCCAATTTAGGAAACCAGGCATGCAAACGAGGAGTGTTCGCATCACCGAGCATGGCTTGATCGCCCTGCATATCCAGCCGGTCATTTTCAAACAACAAATCCAGCGACATATCGTGCAACGGCTGCCAGCCATCACCAAACTGAAAAGTCGCTTCACGCAGCGGCACCCACGCCTGGAAAATACCATTGTTGTCTTTAAACGGAAAATCACGCAGCGCACCATGCCAGAGAATGCGGGCATTTTCGGCATGGCCGCCCTGCAGGGCTTTCGTCAGGTAGTCAATGACCGGTTCTCCCATGGCACCATGAGGGAAGTAGTAATGCGCCTGGCTGGCATCTTTCAGATCTACGCCACTATCTAACGCAAGAAATAATGGTTGATTCTCTTGCTGCGTCAGACGGAACTGTGTAGAAGTCGATACCACATCGGTTTTCAGTAACACCTGTGGTGCTGTCAGCTCCCATCCACCTTGCAGCTTCTGCCAGTTCAACTGTGCTTCAAAGGTTTCCACTGGCCAGGGCTTTTCAAAATAAGGCTGTAAATCCCAAGGTTGCGGGGATTGTTGTTTGACCGTGACCGCCACGTCCTGCGGTGAAATACGGAATACTGAAGTCAGGTCATGTAAACCGGGAATAGTCCTCCAGCGATGCCATTGCAGTCGCTGTATTTCCCCGTTGAGTTGCCAGCTGTCACTGTTATCACTGTGCGAGAATGATAAATTGGCCAATTCCCCCTGCGGGGCCAACGTCCGCAATGCATCTGCCGCCGTGGAATCCGCAGGCAGGAAAAGCCCCACGACCGGCGACAATTCGCTGAGCAGTAGCGGATCCATCTGCCCGCTGTATTGTTCTGCCTTTTTCTTCAGCTGGAACTGCCACTGGCGCCATGGCTGTTGATCTTTGTGCAGTTGCAAATCATGACTGAACAACTGCCAGTCATCACCCTGCCGTTGCCAGACAATCGCGCCGCCCTGTAATTCAAGATGGTGAGCTTGTTCGGCCTCTTGCCAGCCTAACCGGGTCGGACCCAGCTGCAATAAGCCGTCTTGCCAGAGTCCCGGCAAACGATCCAACCAGAGCTGAAATGCCAGCGAACCATGTACCGACTGCATGTTGGCTTTCAGGGGAGCAGGCAGCAATACCGTTTGCGGCTTTTGCGGATCGCTTTCTGTCGCGAGATAGAGATGACCTTGCAGTGCATCCTGACGTGCAGGCCCAGTTAATTCAGCCTGCAGCAACAGCGGTACAACCAGTGCTTGCTGGGCAACCGAAATGCGGGAATAAAGAGTATGTTGTTCACCAGAGTTTTCGATATAAAGCTGGGAAATATCAAATTCCGCCAGAGAGATCTGGTTTCGTTGCAGCCGGACTTCACTGTTAACTACATTAGCCTGCTTCAATTGCTCCAGCAGGAAAGGCAACATCTTGTCTGGATTAAACGAAGCAGAGGATGAGCTGTTTTTCGCCGGCAGATGTAACGTTAGCTGCAGTTGATCCGCCTGCAACGACAACTGACAGCCCCGCGTTTTCCAGAATTGCACAAATGGATTACAGTGCAGTTGCAGCTTTTTAGCGCTCAGTTCAAACGGTGTATCACCCTGCTGCTGCAGCTTAACATCGCCGAGCTCAAGCTGTAATCCATAGTTTTGACAGCGCCATCTAATCTGCTCAACCGATGCGGAAGTGATGCTGGCTGGCAAGAATTGTTTCAATAACCAGTCACGATGAGACTGTAAATCAGGTACACCAAGACGCAACGCCGTGATCAGTAGCGCCAGCAAAAAAAGTGCAACAGACAGAAAAACAGCGCTACCACGCACTATGCCACGCCAGCTCACTTACATCATCACCACGTCGTATTGTTCCTGGTTATATAATGGTTCAGCCTGTACTTTAACCTGTTTACTGATAAAGACTTCCAGCTCCGCCAAACTGTGCGACTCTTCACCCCGCAATGCCTCCGCAACCGCCGGTGAGGCATAGACCACAAACTGATCGGCATCGTAAGCACGATTAACCCGCAGGATCTCACGCAAAATTTCATAGCAGACAGACTCGACGGTTTTCACCCGCCCACGCCCTTTACAGGAAGGGCACTCAGAGCACAGAACATGCTCCAGGCTTTCCCGTGTACGTTTGCGGGTCATCTCGACCAGCCCCAGCTGGGAGAAACCATTCACGCCTGTTTTTGCCCGATCTTTAGCCAGTGCCTGTTCCAGACTTTGCAGCACCCGACGCCGATGATCTTCGCTCTGCATGTCGATAAAATCGATGATTATAATACCGCCGAGGTTACGCAGGCGCAGCTGACGGGCAATCGCTGCCGTAGCTTCAATATTAGTATTGAAAATCGTCTCTTCGAGATTACGGTGGCCGACAAATGCACCGGTGTTGATATCAATGGTCGTCATCGCCTCGGTCTGATCGATGATCAGATAACCGCCGGATTTCAACTCAACCTTGCGTTCGAGTGCACGCTGAATTTCGTTTTCCACATCGTACAAGTCAAAGATCGGCGATTCACCAGAGTAATAATCCAGCTTACTGGCCATCTCCGGCACAAACTCATCAGTGAAATGAGCCAGTTGTTCAAAGGCTTGACGCGAATCAACACGGATCTTATCCAGATCATCACCGACAAAATCACGCAAAATGCGGAAAGCCAAACTCCATTCAGCATATAAAGTTTGACTGGTCGGATATTTCTGCCGCCGTTCCAGAACTTTACGCCAAAGCCGTTTCAGGAAGATCGTATCCTGTTCCAGCTCTTTTTCGCCGACACCTTCCGCCGCCGTTCGGACGATAAAGCCGCCCAGTTCATCCACATGGCGGCTAACAATCTCTTTCAGCCGCTCACGCTCCTCTTCACTGTCAATGCGCTGGGAAACGCCCACATGGGCACTGCCCGGCATAAACACCAGATAACGGGACGGCAGTGTGATATCGGTAGTCAGACGGGCGCCTTTGGTTCCCATGGGATCTTTTACCACTTGAACCATGATGTCCTGTCCCTGACGAACCAGTTCAGCGATGTTGCCCGCCTGAAAATGTTCTTTCTCTTTGACATCCACACATTCGGTATGTGGCACGATATCAGAAGCATGCAGGAACGCGGCCTTATCCATACCGATATCAACAAATGCAGCCTGCATTCCAGGCAACACCCGGCTTACTTTGCCTTTGTAGATATTACCAACGATGCCGCGTTTAGCCTGACGTTCAATGTGCACTTCCTGCAACATACCATGATCTACCAGTGCGACCCTGGTTTCAGATGGCGTTACGTTGACCAGCAATTCGGTTGACATAATTCAGCCCTAGTAATCGGATGTCATGTGAGACGACAAATATTTTCGCAGTAATAAATCGGTTTCCAGCAGCGGCAAACCTACGACCGCAGAATAACTGCCGTTAAGGTGGCTGACGAATTTGCCCCCACGCCCCTGGATCCCATATGCACCGGCTTTGTCTGCAGGTTCTCCGCTTTGCCAGTAACGGACAATCTCATCGTCCGTCAGTTTGCGGAATGTGACCTGAGAGTTAACCTGAATCACCTCGCAGCCCTGTTCCGAAGACAGCGCCACCGCGGTCATCACTGTATGGGTATTACCGGATAATAACTGCAATATACGTTGAGCATCGACGAAATCTTGTGGTTTTTCCAGCACTTCTTGCTCAAACACCACAATGGTATCAGCGCCCAATACTGGCTTCTCTCCCCGGCAAGCCAGCCAGCCTGCCTGTGATTTGTCGCGGGCAAGACGCTGTACATAATCCTGTGGCCGTTCTTCGGGACGCCGCTGTTCTTCCACATCCACAGACAAAACAGTAAAAGGATAATCCAGCAGCGCTAATAATTCCCGGCGACGGGGAGATGCGGATGCCAGATAAAGCGCAGCACTGGCTGACATAATGCGTTACCTGATATTGAAATAACGGCGGATATACCGCAGGAAAAGATAGACAGAGGGCCACAACAACGTGGAACTGACAGCAGCCCAGACAAAGCGGGGGTTCATCCGCGGGCTGGCAAACAGATGCTCAACCCAGTAATTCAGCAACTGACCAACGAAGATCAATGATCCCATCACCAGGGCCTGCTGCCATACAGAAAAGTTGCGAAGCTTCTGATATTGCGCCGCCGCCACGCAGGAAATGACCGCCATACTCAACGCATGAATTCCAAGCGTAGACCCTAGCAGGATATCCATAATCAGGCCGACCACCCAGGCACTGATTACATTCAGATGATGCGGTAAAGCAATGACCCAATACAACACCACCAGCGCAACCCAGTCCGGGCGAAACATGTCGATCGAAGCCGGTAAAGGAACCAGTGTCAGAACAATCGCCGCGAGCAGGGTAATATAAACAGACCCCTTGCCATGGCCGGTTAATGAGCCGCTCATTGTCTCTGCTCCTGACGTTTTACCTTATCTGTTTTATTCTTTCCCGGTTTCACCTTGTGATCGGCATTCTGCACTGCCGTGACCGTTTGGGTTGGGGCCCCGGCACTTACCGCTTCTGTTTTTTGCTCCGATGCCTGAGCAGTCGTCTGACCGGAGGATGCAGCTGAGAGCGATGATTCCGTACTGATCACCGGTAGCGGCCCCATTGATTTGGCATCTTCCCAGAGCAACAGCACGTACCGCAGACGATCCAGCGTCGCCAGCGGTTCAGCTTTGATTTCAGCAAACGGATTATGCTCTTCATTGGCAAAACGAGTTACCTTGGCAACCGGATATCCTTCGGGGAAATGACCACCCATACCAGAGGTCACCAGAATATCGCCATCCTGAATATCCACATTTTTGGGTAGATTTTTGAGAGTCAGTTCATTGATATTGCCAGTACCAGACGCAATTGCCCGCAGATCATTGCGCAACACCCTTACTGGCAATGCATGACTAACATCAGAGATCAGCAACACACGGCTGGAGGTTTTGCCCACACTCACCACCTGACCAATCACCCCCTGATCGTTGACCACGGGCTGACCTTCATAGACGTGATGCTCAATACCTTTATCAATAACGACCTGATAAACAAATGGATCAGTATCCACTGAGAGAATACGCGCCACCATCTTTCTGGAGTCTTGTGTGACCGGAGAACCCAATAACTCACGCAGACGACGATTTTCCTGACTCAGCTCTGCCATTCGTAGCAGATCACTGCGTAGCAGAAACAGCTGTTGCTGAAGTTGCTGGTTATCTTTCAATAATTCGCTGCGGGAACGCAATTGCAGGCTGGCGCCTTCCACCACATCGCGGGGAACGCTGGCCAGATGCAGTAATGGACTGGCAAAGCTATTAATATACAGACGCATGCTGTCAAACAGATGAAAACGGGCATCAGCAACGATGCCCGCTAATGACAGCAGCACAGTGAGAAATAACCGGAGTTGCAGGGACGGCCCCCTGCCGAAAATAGTCCGCATGATGCTATCAGTTCAGGGCAACCATAAGGTTACCCTGAAAATGTGCTTATTCGTAATGGAACAGGTCACCACCGTGCATGTCGATCAGCTCTAAAGCACGACCACCACCACGGGCAACACAAGTCAGCGGATCTTCCGCCACCACCACCGGAATACCGGTATGCTCCATCAGCAGACGATCCAGATTACGCAGCAGCGCACCACCACCGGTCAGTACCATGCCTTTTTCGGAGATATCGGAAGCCAGTTCTGGCGGAGATTGTTCCAGCGCCAGCATGACTGCACTGACGATACCACTCAGTGGCTCCTGCAAGGCTTCCAGAATTTCATTAGAATTCAGCGTAAAGCTGCGCGGTACACCTTCTGCCAGGTTACGACCACGCACTTCAATTTCACGAACTTCATCGCTGGCATACGCAGAACCGATTTCATGTTTGATACGTTCAGCCGTCGATTCACCGATCAGGCTGCCGTAGTTACGACGCACATAGCTGATGATCGATTCATCAAAGCGGTCACCACCAATACGCACTGAAGAAGAATACACCACACCATTCAATGAGATGATAGCAACTTCGGTAGTACCACCACCGATATCGACGACCATAGAACCGGTCGCTTCCGACACTGGCAGACCCGCGCCAATCGCCGCCGCCATTGGTTCTTCAATCAGGTACACTTCTCGTGCACCCGCGCCCTGCGCAGATTCTTTGATTGCACGACGTTCAACCTGAGTTGCACCACATGGAATACAGACCAGCACGCGCGGACTTGGACGCATCAGATTGTTTTCATGAACCTGCTTGATGAAGTGCTGCAGCATTTTTTCAGTAACAGAAAAGTCAGCAATAACACCGTCTTTCATCGGACGGATCGCCGCGATATTGCCCGGAGTACGGCCCAACATCATTTTGGCCGCGTGACCGACAGCCGCGACGGATTTAGCAGTAGTTCCTCGCTCCTGGCGAATGGCAACTACAGAAGGCTCGTTCAGTACAATACCTTTGCCTTTAACGTAAATCAGAGTGTTGGCGGTACCCAAATCGATCGACAGATCGTTGGAAAACAGGCCACGAAGCTTCTTGAACATGATGCGGGGGATCCTGATTAATTACGGGATATGCAAAAAAACGGCTCACTTTACCAATCCCAGCCGGGATCAGCAAGCATCAGACAGTGCCGAAAGCCAAATCAGCGCCGTATTTACAAGCTGATAAGATTATACGGCGTACAACTCAGTTGCCAAACACTTCCCGCCGATAAATTAACCGGTCATTGCCGCGATAATAACCGAAACTGGCCCGAGCCGGATTCAGCCCGGATGTCTGCGCCAGATCCTGCATCCAGAGCGGTAAGCTGCTGCCTGCTGCGACATCTACCCAGCCAGAGGCATTCGGGGCAGAGAATTGTATGGCTCCGCTACCCTGTGTCACCACCGCCGGAGACAAGGTCGCCGCTGTTGTGGCTGTAGCAGTTGTGGTACTGCCGGTTCTAAGTTTGACTCCATTCCAGCTGGCAGCCCCATTCATTTGCAGATAACCCGTGCTCAGTGACGAACAGTTATCACTGGTATTCAACGCATAAGCTGAACCATTCCAGTATTGCATGTAAAACGGCATGGTCAGTACGCTGGATTCTGAACCATTCGCGTTATCAAGCGCCAGCCGCCCAGAATAGACTTTAAATGCTGAACTATCCGGTGCCAGCGGGTTAAAAGTCAATGGTAAAGAGGAGGTTGCAGCAACACCATCACTGTCAGTCAGGGTAGAGACCACCAGACTCGTTTCAAACGGACTGACCAGTGTGCTGGTTTTGCTGAAAGTGAACTGATTATTCGCCGAAAAAGTATAGACCGGATTATATGCATTGCCGGGTGTAGTCCATGAACCGGCTGACCAGCTGGCGGAGCTGGTTAATGTATTCGCACTGTTTTTCGGGAACATGGCCGCCACAAAATTCCCGCTACTGCCTGCATCGGTGCTGGTAACCTTGGCAAAATAGCCCTGATAATTTTTCATTTCTGTCGCGCCGTCACTGCCCAAAGCCGCAACACTCAGCATCGGTGCTGTCGCAAAACGTAGCGATTGTCCTGTATAACCCAATGTTGCTGAGACCTGATTAGCTGCCACGCAGGTATCTGTTGTCAATGAGCCATTCGCTACAAGTGTTGCCTTTAACTGAGCTGGCACAAAACGCCCAACCTCGGCACTCCAGGATAGCGGTACGGTCTTTTGGGGCCATTCATCCTGATAAGAGGGATACGGCACGAAGTCCGAAGCACCATACTGATAAATACCGACATCACTCTCGCTGATTGATGCTGTTGCCTTGCCACCCGAAAATGTCAGCATGGTTTGAGCGAGCGCAGGTAATGTTCCCAAGGAGGGAGCCACCAGCTTATGCTGCAATAACGGTTTCACCGATGACTCTGGCGTGAAATTATTGGTCGAAACGAAGGATGTGCCGCTGGGATAACCAGCCTGAGCTGACAGCGTAAAGGATTCCCCGACGGTTTTATATTTAGAACAGTTCGCATAAGCCGCATCCGATGTTCCAGTACAGGCTGTTTGTCCGACAGCTGTTAATTGTATTTGTTGGGGCAATACAGCCACATTATCTGAGCCGGAAATATTCAGCGTTCCTGCTGTTGTATCTGTTTTTGAGTATTGGGCATTGATCCCTAAAACACCTGTGTCGTTATATGACAGAGCAATATTGGCAACGCCCGAGTTGTTAAAGGTCAGAGGGATCGACGTATTACTGCTGATGGCTGTTCCATTTAATACAGGGTTCTTTGAGCCTGTTGCAGGGAGTACGTACTGACTGGAAAAACTGATATTTTGAGTCTGGTTGGCAAAAAGCGTCGTACATACAGCAGGATTTGTTGCCGAGGCCTGTAAGGCTTTCAGTGTCGCGTTGCCACTGTTACTGCCAGCATAAAATGTCGGAATATTGAATGAGAAAGCCGATGATACAAATGGTAATTGGCAGGTTGAATCGATGACACTGCCTTTATAACAAGTATAAGCTGAGCTATTTGTTAGCCCTAGTTTCACACTATCAGCTGAATAATGATTTAACGCTATCGAGGCAGAACCATTGGTTAATGTAATCGGGTTAGTAAAACCTGATGATGATGGTGCAGACAAAGCCACTGTAGATGCAGCTGTAGTATCCAGCGTACAACCCGATGTATCGCTATTAGTACACGCATTAATTGTTACAGAAGCTGGCTCACAGGTTATCTGACTTGAAGGATAGCGGATTTCGTAGTGGTTTATGCCAGAAATCGGAGACAAAGATACAATGACATCATCCCAAGCGATATCATCTGCATCATAGTTATAATAATCATCTGTACTTATAACGATAGAATAATTGCCTGCAGACAAGGATAATCCCGGCAACCATGAATCATCCCCATTTTTTGTGAAATCATAAGATTTCAATACTACTGTTGTATTCCCTGTTGTTTTTTTTATTGTAATCCTTGAGTTTTTGGTAGCAGAAGAAGACCAATCAGCTAAACGATAAATAGCCAATTTATTTAAGTTATATCCTGATGATAATGAAAATTGATAGGTAACGCTGGTACCTGATGGATTAGATGGAAACCAGCGAGATAGGTCTCCAGAGTTATCTCCTATATGCTGGCGTTGAATAAAATTAAATGAAGTTGAGCTTGCGCCAACCAAAGTAATACCGGAAAAACTGACATCATCCCATTCGGATGAATATAAAAGACCCAGCCAACTTGAACTTCCGCATCTGGCATCATATTGATATTTTTCGTAAAAAA
>SSEX01000028.1 GCA_008015085.1 Tolumonas sp.
CAGATATTGGTGTCGCGATGGGACTTAGCGGAACTGATGTTGCGAAGGAGTCAGCAGATCTGATTTTACTGGATGACAATTTTGCCAGTATCGTCAATGCCATTGAGGAGGGGCGAACGGTTTTTGAAAATATCCGTAAATTCATGACCTATATTCTGACCTCTAATATTCCGGAGCTGATCCCATACATTGCCTTTGTTGTTTTTAAAATACCGCTACCACTTACTATTATTCAAATTCTGGCCGTTGATTTAGGCACGGATATGCTCCCGGCGTTAGCGTTGGGGGCAGAGCCTTCGGATAAAAAATTGATGCAACAACCACCCCGGCCAGCGAAAGAACGGCTATTGTCTACCGGGTTGATCTTACGAGCTTATCTGTGGCTGGGCATGTTAGAGGCCGTTGCCTCACTTCTGGTTTTTTTCTATGTGCTGTCTCAGTTTGGATGGCAATATGGCATGGCGTTTGATAAAGCTGACCCTATTTATCAGCAGGCAACCACTGCGTGTCTGGCGGCGATTGTGATGGCTCAAATGGTAAATTTATTTGTTTGCCGACATCCGTTAAATACCATGTTGCCTTTAAAATTAAAGGGGAATCCGCTACTCCTGCCGGGGCTTGCTGCTGAGGGTATTTTGATCCTGCTGGTGGTTTATACTCCCTGGGGAAATGCATTGTTTGGTACACAGCCTCTGGCAGGGTCTGTATGGGGGGTGATGTTTGTGCTGGCCGTCTTGATGGGGTTGCTGGAGGAAGGACGGAAGTGGTTAATTCGGCACAGATTTTTACTTACGTAAGTGAAGACTCAAATAAAAATGCTTGGATTTATATGAATCTTATGTATTATGTAGGCTCATTGACGTGAGTCTCACGTGGAGCTTTCTGTTATTGAGTAGCTCTTTTTAGCCCGGGCCATCCGGGCATTTTTACTTAGAGCGGAGGCGTTACTTCCAGCAACTGTCCGTTCACATCTCTCCGGTAGTAATGACCGTCACGTGTGTAATAGCGAATTCCGTTTACATCAACAACATTCAGCCCTGAACTCAACGTTGTGGTCGTTGTCGTAGAGACCGCGGGGGTGTTATTTACTATGGTGACATTTGTTGGCTGTGCAACCTGCTCATAACGGCTGCCGTGCATCATGTACCAGAGATTATCGAGTACAAAATAAGTTACGCCAGCCGCTACAACCGTTCTATAACCGGGAGGCATCACATCATAAAACTGAGGTCTGGGACCACCGAATCCGGGTCCATCGTGAGGACCGTCGAACCCTCTTGCATAAGCAGAAGAAAGTGGAAGGAGCAAACTGCCGACCAGCACTAATGCTATTTGATTTCGCTTCATAGTTAACCTCTGAGCTGATTCTTCGGACGCAGTTTAACCAGTTGAATTGTAAGCGTGTGTTAGTTTTGTGATGGGAAAAGAAAATGCAGCATTTTCTGAGGTGTGAAAACAGACAGAGGCTGTCATTGTTTGCAGGAGGCTTTTTAACAGAATGCTGTATCTGGCCGCGTATACTGATGTTTCTCAATAATTCAGTACATTAACGGAGTCATACTATGCCACCTGTTGCACGAGTGGGGGATATGCACGCATGTCCGATGAAAGGCCACTCAGTAAATTCTATTGTTACCGGTTCATCTGATGTATTGATTAATGGTATGCCTGCCGCCACCGTCGGTTCAGGTACTGCTTGTGGTGCATCAGTTGCAGCAGGTAGCAGCACGGTTACCATCAACGGTAAGCCTGCGGCGGTATTGGGTTCTGCAACAACGCATGGCGGTGTTATTGTTTCCGCATCTGGCAATGTATTGGTTGGTTGAGAACGACAGCCTCTGGTTAGATGCTTGCCGTTCTCAATTATTAAACTGGTTTGCGGCTGACATCAGGCCGCAGCTAAAGCTGCCGGAAATAATACGTTATTTTCCAGATGGATATGGGCCATCAGGTCCTCTTTTAGTTGGGTAAGACCGGTATATAACGCTCTCCAGGTCACACAGGCAAATGGTGGCGGTACAATACCATCTGTTAGCTGGTCAATAACTTCCAGGCTATTACCGTGTTCTTCGTGTTCATGCTGCATCACGGCGATTGGCCCTTGGGCGAATGTATAATTGCCAGATTTTAGCAATGGGAAGAGAATCTGCTCTTCTTTTTGCATGTGGTTTTCGAGTTCTTGCAGCATAAATTCAAGATGCTGTGATAACCCTGTCGGACAATCGGAGCGATCCCCATGTACATGTTCAACGCGTTTTGCCAAGCGAACCAGTTCGGGTAACTGAATGCGGTGGATGTCGTGATAACGGCTTAATATATGATCAATCAGGTCTGATGGTTCGCTTAAGCGCCAGTCTTTAGATTCAGACTGTAACTGAGAGACTTCGTTAAGGTCAGCGATGATCTGATCCGCAGTAAAATTTCTGTCAGCGACAGCGTCTGCCAGAGTTTTCTTACCGCCACAGCAGAAATCGAGTTTGTATTTATGAAATACCCGTGTTGCGCCGGGAATGTCGCATGCAAGCTGCGCCAGTGTTTGTTCTAAATAGTTCATAGTGTTACTCCGTACCAGAAATAGTATTGCTTACTCTGTAATAGCACGGAATATGCCAATCATTAACCGATTGATATATATGAGAAAATTAAATTTAATGGTAAAAATAACCATATGCATGTATGGTTAATAAAACCATTCGGGTTATTTTCACCATGATAACTAATGCGTTAATACGGGATTTAACGACAGAATTTCCAAGAGCTGTGCGCCAGGATCGTTTAGTCGTGACGATCCGCCAGTTTCTGAAATGTGGTGCTGTAGGGTTACTGCGGCTGGATGGCGATTTTCTCAGTCCAGTGGCTGTTTCTGGGCTAGCGCAAGAAACGTTGGGGCGCCGGTTCGAAATCAATAAACATCCGCGGCTGGCTGCCATTTTGTCACAACGCGAAATTGTGCATTTTGAACCTGGCAACCGATTACCAGATCCCTATGACGGGTTATTGGAATCGAAGGTTGGAGAGCCCTTACCAGTCCATGATTGCATGGGGATCGCACTCTATCCTGATGGGCAATGCTGGGGTGTATTGACGCTCGATTCAGTGGAAGGTGGTGTTTTTGATAGCCGGGTTAAATCATCGCTAGTTGAACTGGCTCATTGCTGCGAAGCGGTGATTAGAATGAGTCGCCTGGAAGATGAAATAAGAGCTTTGCATCTTGCGTTCAGACACCCGAATGAAACCGAGCAGATTGTGGCCCGGGATGACGACGAAATTATTGGTCGCAGTCCGGTGTTGCTGAAGCTGTTACATGAATTGGATATTGTTGCAGCCTCTGATTTACCCGTGTTGCTAATGGGAGAAACGGGTGTTGGGAAAGAGTTATTAGCTCGCCGTATCCATCGCAAATCAGATCGTCGCAATGCACCCATGATCCATGTTAATTGTGCGGCGTTACCGGAATCGCTGGTGGAAAGCGAATTGTTTGGTCATGTTAAAGGCGCATTTTCGGGGGCTGTCAACGACAGGGCCGGGCGATTCGAAGCAGCTAATGGCGGTGTGATTTTTCTCGATGAAGTAGGTGAATTACCTCTCTCCGTTCAGGCTAAGTTATTACGAACCCTGCAAAATGGTGAAATTCAGCGCTTGGGGTCAGATAAACCCTTAAAAGTGGATGTCAGAGTCATTGCTGCGACCAATCGGGAATTGGCTACTCAGGTTAAAAACGGCGAATTCAGAGCTGATCTATATCACCGGTTATCAGTTTATCCCGTTCCTATTCCGCCACTTCGCGAGCGGGGAAATGATATTTTATTGCTGGCCGGGTATTTTCTGGAGCTTAACCGTTCCCGCTTAGGCTTCCGAAGCTTACGCCTGTCATCACAGGCGGAGCAGGCTTTGTTGGCTTATCCATGGCCTGGGAATATTCGGGAACTGGAGCATGTTATCAGCAGGGCGGCCATTCGGGCTGTGAGTCATGGCGCCATTCGGACTGAAATAGTGACGCTCGATCCTTCTCATTTTGATCTCGATATTGCGCTGTCAGTGTCTGATGTTCGCACAGAAAATATACCGGTGGAGTGGTCAGCTGATAAAACGCGTGTTTTGCCGATGAAGCTGGCGGTCGATAATTATCAGCGTCAGTTAATCAAGCAATCAGTGGATATATGTAAAGGCAACTGGGCTGAAGTGGCGCGCAGATTAGAGCTGGATCCGAGTAATTTGCACAAACTGGCGAAACGTCTGGGACTTAAATAGTCAGGTCGCAGTAACTTAGGTTCAAATAATCGGTATTAAAAAGGGTAAACAGCAATGTTGTTTACCCTTTGTCCTATGAGCTCAAGGTTCTCAGCCTCAAATTCAGAGACGCCAATAATCATACTGCCTTGACCTGACTGCAGATCAACTAGATTTTCCGTTGATCGATCTATGATAAATAACTAACACATTGTTTTTATGGTTATTTTTGATTTTTTCCTGCTGTGAACACTCGAAACAAAGAAAAACAGCAAAATATAACTTGCTTTTAAAATGCATATTTAACTATGATTTAAATACTGTATATGAAATGCATATTAAGGGCGAGACAATGACTTTACATGTTAAGAACAATATCTACTGGGTTGGCAAACAGGATTGGGAACTGCGCGAGTTTCATGGCAGTGAGTATTCCACGCACAAAGGTTCCAGCTATAACAGCTATCTGATCAAAGAAGAGAAGGTGGCGTTGATTGATACGGTGTGGAGCCCATATGCCGATGAGTTTGTGACTAATCTGGCGAATGAAATTCCACTGGAGAAAATCGACTTCATCATTGCCAACCATGCGGAGATTGATCATAGCGGTGCGCTGCCGGCTTTAATGGCAAAAATTCCAGATACACCGATTTACTGTACCGCCAATGGCGTTAAGTCTCTGAAAGGGCATTTTCATCAGGACTGGAATTTTAAAGTTGTAAAAACCGGTGACACGCTGGATCTGGGCAATGGTAAAAAGCTGGTATTTGTTGAAGCGCCAATGCTGCACTGGCCGGACAGCATGATGACCTATATGACTGAAGATGCGGTGCTATTCAGTAATGATGCTTTCGGGCAACATTATGCTTCCGATCAGTTGTATAACGACCTGGTTGATCAGAATGAGCTGTTTAATGAGTGCATCAAATATTACGCGAATATCCTGACACCGTTCAGCAAGCTGGTGACACAAAAAATTCATGAGGTACTGTCATTTAATCTTCCTCTGGACATGATTTGTACCTCACACGGTATCATCTGGCGTGAAAATCCGGCACAGATCGTTAAGCAATATCTGCAATGGGCGGATTCCTATCAGGAAAATCAGATCACACTGATTTACGACACTATGTGGGAAAGCACCCGCAAAATGTCAGAAGCCATTGCGGCAGGTATTCGCAAGGCTGATCCATCTGTCACCATCAAACAATTTAATCTGGCAAATTCCGATAAAAATGATGTGTTGACGCAGGTCTTCAAATCCAAAGCTATTCTGGTGGGTTCACCAACCGTCAATAACGTGATGTTGCCACAGGTTGCTGCGTTACTGGAGGAAATTCAGGGGCTTCGCTTTACCGGAAAATACGCTGCTGCATTTGGTAGTCATGGCTGGAGTGGGGGCGCCGTTGATCGCATCACTCAGCGTCTGAAAGAAAGCGGTTTTAACACTTTGGAAGGCACGAAAATCGAGTGGCGTCCGACACAGGAAGCATTGCTGGACTGTGAAGCATATGGCGCAGAACTGGTTGCTCAGCTGGATGGTAACCCTTGCAATGGTGCAAAGAACGAGTCCACCGAAGCAGCACCTCAGATGGTCTGCCGAACCTGCTCCTGGGTTTATGATCCGCAAGTGGGAGAACCAAATCAGGGAGTAGAAGCGGGTACCAGCTGGGAAAATGTGCCTGAGAGTTTCCTTTGCCCTGTTTGTTTCATGGGGAAAGATGACTTTATTCCTGCCACTGATAACAAAGCAAAAGCCGCCTGACCGGGAGATCGTTATGGGAGCGCAACATCCAATTGTGATTATCGGTAGTGGTTATGCCGGGCTGCAGCTGGCCCGGCAATATCGCCGGCATTCTCCTTCTGGTCCACTGGTGATTGTGAGTGCGGATGACGGGGCTGAATATGCGAAACCACAACTGAGTCATGTGATCAGTAAACGACAAGCAGCAAATGATCTGGTTAGTAAGCAAGCCACCGAATTGGCTAAGGAACTGAAGGCACTATTTTTGACGGAGCAGCAGGCTTTATCTATTGATGCTGCGAAACAGACGGTTCAGCTCTCTGGCAGAGAATTACCCTATCGGGATTTGATTCTCGCGGTGGGCGCTGAAGCTTGGGTTCCTCCGGTGAACGGTGATGCTACGAGCGAGATCATCACACTGAATAGTTTGCAGGAATATCGGCAACATGAAGTACCTCTTAAACGCAGTCATCGAGTGCTGATTATTGGCGCCGGATTGATCGGTTGTGAGCTGGCGAATGATTTTCTGCAGGCGGGTAAGCATGTAACAGTATGTGATCCGACCGATAGAGTGCTCAGTGCTTTATTGCCTGAGTTTGCCAGTGAAAAATTACAGACTGTTCTTTCACTAAAAGGCTGTCAGTTTGAATTATTAAACACCTTGGTATCTGCGGAAAAGACAGATGATGGTATTAAGGCGACATTCCGTGATGGTAAGACTCTGATTGTGGATTGTATTGTCTGTGCTGCCGGATTGAGACCGAGGGTGACACTGGCGAAGACTGCTGGTCTAAACGTCAATCGGGGGATTATTGTGAATAATCAGCTGATGACCAGTGTGCCGAATATCTATGCGCTAGGTGATTGTACTGAAATGGATGGTTATTTAAGGCCGTATCTGCAGCCAATAATGGTCAGTGCACAGGCGTTAGCGAAAACATTGTCAGGAGAGCCCTCGAAGGTTTGCTGGCCAGTTATGCCGGTAAATGTCAAAACAACCAGCTTACCGGTTCAGTCTGCGGGTGATGTTCGTAGTGACGATTTGATTTGGCAGCTGGATGAAGATGATAACGGCTTAACCGGGCGAGCCTTTAGGCAAGAACAATTGGTTGGTTTTGTCACCGCAGGGCAACACACTGTAGCTAGTCTGAATTTACTGAAGCAGCTGAACGAAAATTAGCCATAATATACTTACAGGTTCTGAAAGAGCTGCATTTGAACACTGATATTAATAGTCAGTATAAGGGGCACACTTATGACGGACTGGGTGAATGGAACAGTTGAAGCAATGACTCGCTGGAGCGATAAACTATGCTCTATAAAAGTTAAAGCAGACCTGGCTCCGTATACTGCGGGGCAATTTGGCAAACTGTCACTGATTATTGATGGTGAGCGAGTCAGCCGAGCGTATTCATTCGTGAATGCCCCTGATGCTGAATATCATGAGTTTTATATTATCAAAATACCGGAAGGGCGCTTATCCCCCAGATTGCTTGACTTACAACCCGGAGAATCAGTTCAGATCAGCAGAGAAGCAAGCGGGTTTATGACCCTGAATGAAGTTCCTGATGGCCGCGATCTTTGGATGATGGCGACAGGAACAGCGATTGGGCCGTTTTTATCAATACTCTCTGACCGGCAGGTATTTGAGCGGTTTGATAATGTTGTCTTGGTGCATGGTGTGCGCGAAAAGCAGGATCTGACCTATCAGTCGCTGATTCAGACTGTTAAATCGGAATGGTTCCCCCGGTTTAGTTACATTCCGGTCGTCAGCCGGGAAGATTGTCCCGAAATATTACAGGGGCGAATTCCGGCTTTACTGATCAACGGCTTGCTGGAAGCTTCAGCCGGGCTGGTGATTTCACCGCTTTGTACACAAACAATGCTGTGCGGGAATCCGGCTATGGTAAAAGATACTCTTACCGCGTTGCAGCAAAAGGGTCTGAAGAAGAACCTGCGCCGCGAGCCGGGGCACATCACCATGGAAAATTATTGGTAGGAAAATAAGCTACATTACTCCGTCTGGATTTTAAGAATAGCAATGATCTGTTCCGCATTGTCGCTGACCAGATCGGCTAAGGTGTATTCATCCATCGCGGTAAGAAAGGCTTCCATTCCAGTTTTCAGGGCATGAGTTAACCGGCATACCGGCACCAGTTTGCAGCCGGGAGAATTGCAATCCACTCCATCCAGATTATTTTCGAGATCCCGGATTACTTGTCCAATCCTGATCTCTTGCGGCATTTTTGCCAGTGTAATACCGCCATTTTTCCCTCTTACGGAGTGCAAATAGCCCAGGCTGACCAGTTGCACGACCACTTTCACCATATGATTTCGGGATATGTCGTAATAGCTGCTGATTTCGGCCACGCTGCTACGGGTGCCAGGGCGCAGACAGGCCATAAACATCAGCGCGCGTAAGCCATAGTCAGTATAGGTCGTAAGTTTCATTCAGTTCTCCGCACAAGGTGTATGCAAAATATATCACAGGCAGAGCGAAGAAAGAGGAGACCTCCCAGATAATAGATATTTATTATGCATATTTGATAGATATCAATAACAAATAATTAACATGTGTTAAAAGTGTTTTAACAAACAGAGGGGAGGTGAAGGTGACTAATACTGACAAAAATCCATTTCAGGCGGAATGGACAGCAAAAGGGCATACGTTATGTCTTGGGCATTGGGAAATCAGTTTTAACCAGCAAGCGTTAATTATTCCGGAAAAAAATGCAGTAAATGATATGGGGACGTTTGGTAATTTTAGTTACCTGTTTCAGGATGATTCTGATTGGGAAGAAGGGTTAAAAGAGGACGAGTGGATTGTTGATAACATTGATTGGCTCAGCCAGTGTTTTATCGACAATGACATTCCGCTAGAGGAGATTTTCTTTCGCTGGTTTTATCAGGCTGTGAATTGTTCTGACTGGCGCTGTAGTGCCTGTGGCGGATGCATTTGAATAGATGAACATCCTGCAGCCTTGCCGGCAAATTCCATCAAAGTAACAACCAGGCCAATACCAGATAACGGGAAATTTTAGCAATCGCCACCAGCAGCAAGAATGGCAAAACAGGTTCTCTTAATACCCCGGCAATCACCGTCAGCGGATCACCTATCACAGGCACCCAGCTGAGTAATAATGACCATTTCCCGTATTTCTGATACCAGCAGCTTGCTTTATTCAGCTGTTCTGGTTTGACCGGAAACCAACGTCGCTGTTGAAAATGTTGCAGATATTTTCCCAGATACCAGTTCAGTAAAGAGCCCAGAATGTTGCCAATACTGGCGATGATAAGAAGTTGCCAGACGGGATAATGGTGACTAAGCAGCAGACCCGATAATACGGCTTCAGATTGTAGCGGCAGGATCGACGCCGAAAGGAGCGCGATAAAGAACAGACTGGCATAAACCGATAATGTAACCACGTAAAATTATTCTCCTTTAGCTTATTTATGGCAAACTCGATATGAAAAACAGGTATAAACATATTTCAGGATCATCTGGTCACGCATAGCGAGGAATACATATGAAGTTAGCGATTATCAGCGGTGGTTCAAAAGGGTTAGGCCACGCTATCGCCGAAAAACTCTTAATTGCCGGCTATCAGGTGATCGAGTTTTCCCGGAGTGCGCCGTATTCCTATTCCGTCAAGCTGGATTTTTCAAATCCGGATCAGATGTTACCACTGCTTGCATCTAATCTGGAAAAGCTTGCTGCACAACCGTGGGATGAGATTCTGGTAGTGAGTAATGCGGCGTCGCTGAGCCCGATAGGGCCAACATCGAAGAAAAACGCGATGGCTGTGCTGGCCAATATCAACATCAACTTTACCAGCGCGATCCTCTTCATGAGTGAAGTGGTCAAACATTTTCAGCAACACCCATGCCGCAAGGTACTGGTCAGCATTTCATCAGGTGCTGCCCGTAAGGCCTATTCTGGCTGGTCGTTGTATTGTTCCTCTAAAGCCGGGCTTGAGAGCTATATCCGTACCGTTGCGGTAGAGCAAGAGAGTGAAAGCCATCCGTTTGTGGTGCTGAATGTTGACCCGGGTGTGATGGATACTGATATGCAGGCATTGATCCGCAGCTCGCATAAAGATGATTTTCCGGCTGTTGATTACTTTATTCACCGTAAAGAGAGCGGGGAACTGCGCACACCGGATATGGTGGCAGCTGGCATTATAAAAATTCTGCATTCTGATGCAGTTAGTGGTGAACGCGTTGCCGTATTCGGCTGAGATTTTGTCTATGCAGAAAACAAACAGCAAATATGTGATTTACCGGCACGTGATTACCGGTTCCTATAAAATTTTTGAAACTAATGAGAAAAAAGAGGCAATCAAATTCATTAAATCTATTCGCTACCAGATCATCAAAAAAGCACCGATGGATTCAGGCTATTATCTGGTTATTAAGCGGCAGCTGCGTATACAGAATAATGAGTTGCTGAATTGGGTGAAGGAACAGAAACAATCCGAGACTCTGACAACAGAAGAACTCAGAAATCTCAGACTGTTTGCTGTTGGTGTGTTTGCAATATTGGCAGCTTTGGTTGCAGGTTATTTTTTTAGCTGAAAATCCGGTGCGCCCAGGTTGTCATGCCTGATGCCACGCTACCAAAGAGATCACCGAATACGATCCGGGCCTCTGGGTAGGCAGCCCGGATGAAGGCATCAACAATCGGTGACCGTGCGGTACCACCTGTCACATAGATTACATCAGGCGATACCTGAGCCTGTAGCTCCACTTCCTGCATCAGACCGATAAATTTATGCAGTTCATTACTGATGGCAGCCTGTAACTGAGCACGGCTAATTTCGGTCGTTAATCCGCTTTCCAGATAAGCCAGATCAACGCTTGTTACTTCTTCTGATGAAAGCGCAATTTTGGCGGCTTCAGAGCTTTGGCTGATGTGGTAACTCAACATGGATTCATAGATGTGCAGCAGACGATCCAGCACCGAATCTGGGCGGGCATCACGCAGCATTTTATGAATTTCACGGCCATTTGCCGCCGAGTAGAATGTCGTCTGGGCATCGACGTTGTTGATGCACACTGCATTCCAGAACATATTGGCGGGTGTCGGCAAGCCGGTTTTCAGCAACTCATCTTTGCCAAATAGCGGAGCCAGCTGACGGAATGCCAGTTTGATATCCAGATCCAGACCACCGATACGATCACCGGAGTAACCCAGAATCGACTCATTGCGGTCAGTCAGTTCGCGGTAAGCCGGGCCGACTTTGATCATCGAACAGTCAGTGGTACCACCGCCGATATCGACGATGAGTGCGGTCAGGTTTTCATCCAGTGAACGCTCATAGTCCAGTGCCGCAGCAATGGGTTCAAACTGGAATTCGATATTTTTAAAGCCAGCATCTGTGGCGGCCGAAGTCAGTACTTTGATAGCCTGCTGGTTGCCGACTTCACCTTGTGTTCCGTGAAATTTAACTGGTTTGCCAATGACGACAGAATCAATCGGGGTGTGTATCTGTGATTCTGCCAGTCGTTTAATATTGGCCATCATCAGATGCACAATTTTTTCGTAAGTCAGCAATTGCTGCGGTTTCAGGCGCGCGCCTAAAAATGATTTAGGTGATTTAACAAAGTAGCCATCTTCGGGTGATTCCAGAAATTTAGTGATCGCTTCTTTACCAAAAATCTTTTCACCATCACCACTGATAGCATGCGCCAGCGTCTGATCTTGCGGGCGCAGCTGCATGAACTGCTGTGATTTACCGATATAAACGGTGGAGGAGATAAAACGGCTGCCATTATCCAGTGAAAGCAGCTTAGGCTGGTTGTCTTCCCAGATGCCTAAGGCGGAGTTTGATGTTCCGAAGTCCAGACCAGCATACATAGTAAATCATCCTCATTTATGGCGGCCGGCGAAATTACCATAACCGGCTGTCTATCGCCAGAAACTCTCGTTTGCTGAATATGATTGTTCAGCAGGCAGAGGAGGATTCAGCTACGGCTTTACGGGCAATCATGCGGGCCAGTGCAGGCCCGATAAAGATCACCAGAAACAGCCGGACAGTTTGCAGTGCCATGACAAATTCCAGATCGACGCTTTTACTGGATGCGGCGATCACGGCAATAGAATCCATGCCGCCAGGGCTGGTGGCGAGATAGGCTGTGAGCGGATCGAGATGGATGTAATTGACCAGCAGCCAGGCCAATACACCACAAAAACCAATCAGCAGAATGATTGAGAAAATGATTTTGGGGAGTGCCCGTACGGCATGTTTGAGAACGGTTCGGGTAAAGCCCAGACCAATCCGCCACCCCATGAGTGCATAAGCAATGCTCAGCAGCCATTCCGGTAAATCAATCTGGATGAGGTTTTTACTTTGTAATGCCATGCCCAGCATCATCG
>SSEX01000034.1 GCA_008015085.1 Tolumonas sp.
AGGGAAGGGGATGACATCGACGCTATCTGCCGTATGACGGCGGGAAAACTGGGTTTACCGGTGATCCCAGTGGATGCAGCCGGTTTTTACGGCAGCAAAAATCTGGGTAACCGTATCGCCGGTGATGTCATGGTGGAGCGGGTCGTCGGTGGCTGTGAGCCCGAGCCATGGCCTGAGAATGCCGTCATTCCGGCAGAAAAAGGCCACAGCATTGCCATGATCGGTGAATTCAATATCGCCGGAGAATTTTGGAACGTTTTACCACTGCTCGATGAACTGGGTGTTCGCGTGCTATGCACATTAGCGGGCGATGCCCGTTTTGCTGAAGTGCAAACCATGCATCGCAGCGAACTCAATATGCTGGTTTGCTCCCGAGCCTTGATTAACGTCGCCCGCAAACTCGAAACCAAATATGGTACACCGTGGTTTGAAGGCAGTTTTTACGGCGTGCGTGACATGTCTGCCGCCCTCCGATCAATCGCTCAGGGTTTGAATGATCCGGATCTGATGGCTCGTACCGAAGTCGTCATTGCCCGTGAAGAAGCCAGAGTCGGTGCACAACTGGCGTTATATCGTCCTCGCCTGCAAGGTAAGCGGGTGCTGCTCTATACCGGCGGGGTGAAATCCTGGTCTGTCGTCTCTGCATTACAGGATCTGGGTATGGAAGTGGTTGCCACCGGCACCCGCAAATCGACCGAAGAAGATAAAGCCCGAATTCGTGAACTGATGGGTGCTGATGCCATCATGCTGGACGAAGGTAACCCTCGTTTGCTGCTTGATGTTGCCTATCAGCAGAAAGCAGATCTGATGATTGCAGGCGGACGCAACATGTTTACCGCCTATAAAGCTAAATTGCCATTCCTGGATGTCAACCAGGAACGTGAACATGCCTTTGCCGGTTATGACGGCATGGTCGAACTGGCAAAACAGATTTGCCTGACTCTCGAAAGCCCAATCTGGTCTCAGGCTCGCAGCCGTGCGCCATGGGCAACCGTTAGCGCAGTTTAAGGAGAATAGCATGGCCCAAATCATTAAATCTGCCAAACCTGTTGCTACCCGTCCGATCAAAAGCGGGCAGCCATTGGGTGCTATTCTGGCCAGTATGGGGTTGGATCGCTGCCTGCCCCTGATCCATGGAGCTCAGGGATGCAGTGCATTCGCAAAAGTATTTTTTATTCAGCATTTCAATGAGCCGATTCCATTACAGTCCACAGCGATGGACCCGGTAACCACCATAATGGGTTCGGATGAAAACATCATTAAGGCACTGGCTACTATTTGTGAAAAGAATAACCCGCGCCTGATCGCGTTGATGAGTTCCGGACTGGCTGAGGCACAAGGTGCAGAAATGACCCGGGCGATTAAAGCCTTCCGGCAGACTCATCCCAAGTTTGAGCGCACCGAAATAGTTCATCTGAATACGCCTGACTTTTATGGCTCAATGGAAAATGGTTACGCAACACTGGTAGAAAGCCTGATTGAACAGCTGGTGCCTGAGCAGAAAATCCGTTCTGTCCGTAAAAAACGGGTCAATTTCTTGCTGAGTCATATGCTGACTCCGGGAGATATTGAACTGATCCGTGATTATGCAGAATCATTTGGCTTGCAACCTGTGATGATCCCAGATCTCTCTATGTCGCTTGATGGGCACCTGACCCGCAGCGATTATCACTCTGTTTCGCAGGGGGGAACGGATTTAACCGCATTAAAACAGGCCGGACAAAGTGCTGCGACTTTGGTTATTGGCTCCTCGTTACAGCGTGCAGGCCAAATATTACAAAGCCGTACTGGCGTAACCAGTCACTACTTCCCGCATCTGATGACTCTCAGTGAAATGGATCGTTTCATTGTCACATTACAGCAGATCGCTGAACGTCCGGTCGCCGCCTGGGTTGAACGCAGCAGAGGGCAATTACAGGATGCGATGATTGATACCCATACCTGGGTGAATAGCAGAACGTTGGCTATTGGAGCAGAAGCAGATCTGCTCAGTGCCTGGGTTAACTTTGCCCGTAGTGTTGGTATTCTGCCAATCAGTGTTGTTGCGCCAGTCAATCAGCCATCCCTTTCTGCTATACCGACGGACAGTGTGCATGTGGGCGATTTACAGGATCTGTTGGATGGCATCACGATCTCAAGTTCAATGCCTGATTTCCTGCTGGCAAATTCTCACGGTGCGGATTTGGCTGATGAACTGCATGTCCCATTGATACGCATAGGCTTCCCGGTGTATGACCGTTTTGGCGAGTTCCGCCGCACACGGCAAGGCTACGCAGGCATGCGTGATACCTTATTTGAATTCGCCAACCTGAGTCAGTCGCGCCATCACGGTCGCCCTATTTATCACTCTCCTTATAAACAATCTTTTGATTTACCTGCATATGAGGTGGCTCATGTTTAAACACATTCAGCGACAGCTCAATGTTAATGACAATGCGGCATCAACGTTAAAAGTCGCTTTTGCCAGTGGCGATCATAAACATGTCGATCAACATTTCGGATCTTGTCAGGCACTGATGGTTTACGGCATTGACCCCGAAGGGGCTGAACTTATACAGGTGACTGAATTTAATGTGGAGCAGGGGCACAGTCTGTCGAAATTAGAGAGCCGAATGTCAGTGATTTCAGACTGTTTTGCTGTTTTCTGTGTTGCTGTGGGTGAGTCGGTATTTCGTCAGTTGCTGGCTGCCGGGATCAGAGCCATCAATGTCGATCACGGCACGCCAATTAGCCAATTGATTACTCAGTTTCAGCAGCAATGGTCAGCCAATGCTGAAGAAGGCAAGCGACGCATTGTGCGTAAGGAAAGAGCTTCTTCACGTTTTGCTGAACTTGAAACATCCAGCTGGAACGACGAATAGGTTTTATTACGTTAAGGAGAACCAACATGAGTGTAATCGGACTGACCAAAGGCGGGCGGGAATGGAACCCTCATTTCATTGAAGCCGTCAATCCGGAAACCTGTATCGGCTGTGGCCGTTGCTACAAAGTCTGTTCCCGTGATGTTTTTGATCTCAAAGAGAAAAGTGATGTGATGGGCGACGATTTCGACGATGACGAGCAGGATGATGTCGCTATGGTCATGACGGTCAAAGACGGTGATGACTGCATCGGATGTGGTGCATGCTCTCGGGTTTGTCCTAAATCCTGCCACAGTTTTAACTAATTTTTTCAGGGCATAGATCTTGCTGATAAGCACAGTAAGTGTGCGGCAGAGCCGGGCTGACACAGTCCGGCTTTTTTGTCTTTCTATATGGCGGAATGCCCATGTTTCTGAGCGATAATGATTTACAGGCAATCTGGCTGACTATCCGCCTGGCAGCAACAGTCACATTTATTTTATTACTGCTGGGTACTCCTGTTGCCTGGTGGCTCTCAAGAACCCGTTGCTGGTGTAAAGGTATTATCAGTGCCTTAGTTTCATTGCCTTTAGTGTTGCCACCTTCTGTTATGGGGTTCTATTTGCTGGTGTTTATGGGGCCTCAAGGGCCAGCCGGACAGCTTATGCAGTCGTTAGGCTTGGCTTCGCTACCTTTTACCTTCTCCGGGTTGGTCGTCGCGTCAGTTATCTATTCTTTGCCATTTATGGTCCAGCCGCTGCAAGCAGCTTTTGACTCCATTGGTCATAGGCCGTTGGAGGTAGCCGCCACCTTACGTGCTTCACCGCTGGATGCATTCTTCTCTGTCGTCATTCCTCTTTCATTACCTGGGTTTCTGAATGCCATCATCCTGACTTTTGCGCATACCGTCGGTGAATTTGGTGTAGTACTGATGATGGGCGGAAATATTCCTGGTGAAACACGCGTCATTTCGGTGCAGATATTTGATCATGTTGAGGCATTCGAATATGCACAGGCTCATCAACTAGCCGCACTGATGGTCGGTTTCTCGTTTGTTGTCATGCTGGGGTTATACGCTTTCCGGTCTGAACAAAATCAAAGGAAATAATATGACCGGTATTCAAGCCTGCTTTGACATTAACTGGCCCGGTTTTGAACTGAATGTTGATATTAGCTTGCCAGAAAAAGGGATCACCGCATTATTTGGTCCCTCAGGCTCAGGGAAAACGACATTATTACGCTGCATCGCCGGGTTGGAACGGGCTCCGAAAGGCCAATTAACAGTGAGTGGCGTTACCTGGCAAGATAACGATCACTGGCTGCCGACCTATCGGCGTCCATTAGGTTATGTTTTTCAGGAAGCGAGCCTTTTCCCACACCTGACTGTATTGGGCAATCTGCAGTTTGGTATGCGCCGTGCCGGCATTCACTCGACACAAAAACTGAACCCGATCATCGAAATGTTAGGGATCGGCCATTTACTGCAAAGAAGGCCGGACAAACTCTCCGGTGGCGAACGGCAGCGGGTTGGGATCGCACGTGCTCTGGCCGTTGACCCACAGCTATTACTGATGGACGAACCATTAGCTGCGCTGGATTTTCAACGAAAACAGGAGATCCTGCCATATCTGGAACGGTTACGAGATGAACTGCAAATTCCGGTGCTTTATGTCAGTCATGCTCCTGCAGAAGTGATGCGGCTGGCCGATCATCTGGTGGTGATGCAACAGGGGCAAGTGAAAGCCTGCGGTAACCTGACGGATGTACTTGCTGATTTGGATCAGCCGCTCTTTCTGGGGGAAGAGGCGGGAGTAGTCATCGATTCGATCGTTGGTGAAATCCAGCCTGACTGGCATCTGATGCGGACGGATTTTCCTGGCGGAAGTCTCTGGCTCCGAAACCATGATGTAGCCGTTGGCAGCAAAGTGCGTGTGCTGGTGCAGGCGAGAGATGTCAGTCTGGCACTCACGCTGGGCAACAGCAGTATTCAGAATGTCTTTGCCGGTCAGGTTGATGCGCTTGGGGATGATGAACATCCGGGGCTGCTGCTGGTGCGTGTCCGTGTCGGTGAAACAATCTTTCTGGCTCGTTTAACCAAACGCTCGGCGGCCGCATTAAATGTACAACCCGGTCAAACCATTTGGGTGCAGGTAAAGTCAGTCGCTTTACAGGAATAATCTGACGATTTCCGTGTCGCATAGCTGACAATGTTGTGTCGGTCTTTTGGTGCTAAAACCATAAGATACTGAAATTAAACACTATTTATTCTGGAATGTTGTTTGCTGTATTTCATCTATAGCCTACGGATGGAGTACAGCATGACAGCAGCCGTGATCATCAATGACACCACCTTACGCGACGGCGAACAGTCTGCCGGAGTCGCCTTTACGCGCGACGAAAAGGTGGCCATCGCCAGAGCATTGGAGGCCGCTGGTGTTCCTGAGCTGGAAGTGGGTATTCCGGCAATGGGTGCTGAAGAGTGCGAGCGGATTGCCGCAGTTCGTAAAGCTATCCGCCATAGCGCGCTGATGGTCTGGTGCCGGGCAAATAATCAGGAATTAGAACTTGCTGCGCACCTGGGTGTCGATTGGGTTGATATCTCTATGCCAGTCTCGTCACAGATGCTGGCGCACAAGCTAGGCATTAACAGAGACGAGGCTTCTGCTCGTCTTAGCCATGCGATTACACATGCCAGAACGTTGGGGCTACGTGTTTGCATTGGCTGTGAAGATGCTTCCCGGGCGACTACCGATGAGCTGGCTATTGTGGCTGAACTGGCCTCAAAAACCGGTGCAGAACGCCTGCGCTATGCCGACACACTGGGCATTCTTGATCCTTTTTCTACCTATGAACAGATCAGTGCTCTACGTCAGCATTGGGATGGTCAATTAGAAATCCATGCACATGACGATCTGGGACTGGCGACTGCGAACACGCTGGCAGCAATACGTGCCGGGGCAACACATGCTAATACAACCGTGATGGGGTTGGGGGAGCGCGCAGGTAATGCACCGCTGGAAGAAATAGTATTGGCACTAAAACAATGTTATGCCACAGAAACAGGGATTAACTCCCGCGCCTTAACCGGCTTATGTGAGCAGGTAGCCAAAGCAGCAGGCAGAGCGATCCCTACCCAAAAATCGTTGGTCGGTGAACTGGTGTTTACCCATGAATCTGGCTTGCATGTCGATGGCTTGCTTAAAGATCGCCGCAATTATCAGGGCGTTGATCCGGCGTTATTAGGGCGAAAGCATCATCTGGTTTTAGGTAAGCATTCCGGTCGTCATGGCGTTATGGCGGTTTTTTCCCAACTGGGCTACGCCTTGTCTGAGCCAGAAATTAAATGGTTATTAGTGCAATTACGTGAATTTGTTGAAAGGTATAAACATAGTCCGGGGGAAAATGAACTACATCAATTGGTTCGTAATTATCGTTCCCGGTCTGGCTTCACAACATCACAGGAGGTGGTATGGAGTGGTTTTTAGCGCTGGATGGTGTCGATGAGCTGGAATCAGCAGAGGATTTTCTTAACCATTTTTCTGTCGAATATCAGCCGGAAAAAGTCAGAGTCATACGTTTGCATTTGATGCACCGATACCACGAATTGCTGGCGGAACAAATATACATTCCTGCCGATCAATCTGAACGGTTTGCACTGGCAAAGGCGTTGCTGGCAAAAACTTATCAGATTTTTGATACTGGCACAGTCAGTAAACAATCTGGTTTCAGGGTGTATCGACGTTTAGACCCGTTGTTTTTTCCGTTAAGTCAGCTGAGCGAGGTAACGCTATGAAACCTGTCTTTGATTATGAAGATGCTGTACGGGTTACCCGAACCATCCGTGATGATGGCAGTTTTCCTGGAAAAAGCAGGGGGGATGTTTTAATTCGTAAAGGAGCTATTGGTTACGTTCGCGACATCGGCACTTTCCTGCAGGATCAAGTGATCTACCAGGTTCATTTTTTTGAACAGGATTACACCGTCGGCTGTCGTGAACAAGAGCTGATTTCGGCAGACGATCCGTGGATCGACAGTGAATTTGAATTTGGCGATTGGGTAGAAGCCAATGCGGCACTGGCCATAAAGGGTGAAGTGATTGCTCCCGTTGGCAAACGCGGGCAGGTAATGTCTGTTCGTCGCGACCTCGATCC